>JAJAYP010000110.1 GCA_026786185.1 Gemmatimonadaceae bacterium | reverse complement strand
GCCACGCGCCCGCCGCGACGCGGTAGTACGCGCGCGTCGGCAGCGAGGTCACGCCACGCAGTGCGGCCACCGCCTCGCGCGCATCGTAGTCCGGCGCGGTCGAGACGAACACCGCCGCGGGTGACCGGCTCACGTCCACACCGACGCCGAGGGTGTCGTTGCGCGGCTCCATGTCTCCGGCCGCCCGCATCGTCGCGCGCAGCACCGCCGCGCGCTCCGCACCACCAGCCGTGATGCGCAGCTCGATGACCTGCTCCCCATATGGGGCCAGCTCCATCACCGGTGCGGCGCCCAGCACCATGTCATCGAGTCGCACGTCCACTCGACCCGCATCCACACCCGCTGCGCCGGCCGCAACCGTTATGCGCACCGTGGTCGTGTCGCCGGACAGCCAGGTGCGGGGCGCCTCGAGCGCAGTCAGCGCGGCGTCGCGTCCCGGGGGACACACCATGACGATTGCGCGCGAACCGCGCGGCAGGTCGGTCATCGCCTCGGCGTCGTCACTCTCGCCATCGGTGATCACGATCACGGGCCGCCCGCCGCCAGTCGCGCGGTCGGCGACAGCGCGCAGTCTCGACGCGCGATCCTCCGGCGCATCCGGCCTCCGCGCCGATCGGACGGAATCGCCGAAGGCGATCCAATCGCTCCCTCCCAGTGCGCGCGCCGAATCCAGGGCCTCCCGCCACCGCGTGCACGCGGGCGCGGCGCGCAGCCAACTCTCGGACGCATCCAGCGCGACGAGGGGTGCGACGACGGCTGGACGACCCGCGGGCGCATCGAGCAGCAGCGCGACGACGAGCATGACCGCCAGTGCTCGCAGGAGCGCGAGTGCCGCGACGCGGACGGTGAGTGCGGCGCGTCCGTATTGAAACGCGGCGACGAGACCACCGACCACGACCGCGATGAGCCAGAGATGCATCGGGAACGCTTAGTCGCGGTTGCGCACGAACGCCAGCCGCGAATGCAGAACCCCCGCGTCGCCGAGAGGCGAGCGCGGGGGCGTGAACGCGGCGAGGTAGCGGGACTTCAGCGCGACGCGAGTCGCACGATGCCGGGCGCTCCAGCGAGCGATGCGAGCATCTGCGCGCGCCGCGCCTCGAACGCGCCGCGCTCGGACCGGAGGATGGGATCTCCCGCTACCGACTTGAGCGCCACGCGCGAATCGCGCTGGACGCCGCCAATGAGCACCTCGAAGTGGAGATGCGGCGCGGTGCTCATGCCCGTGGTCCCGACGAAGGCGACGGTCTGCGCGATGTTCACGCGGACGCCGGGTCGGATGCCCTTCGCGAAGCCTCTGAGGTGACCGTAGCGGGTCACGTAGCCATTACGATGACGCAACTCGAGCACGTTCCCGTAACCACCAGCCCAACCGGCGCGAATCACCGTGGCGTCGCCGATGGCGCGCACCGGTGTGCCGGAATTCGCGGCGTAGTCGGTACCCTTGTGCGCCTTGAGGCGGCCGAGGATGGGATGGCGGCGCAGTCCGAAATTGCTGGAGATGCGACGGAACTCCAGTGGCGCGCGCAGGAAGGCCGCGCGCAGCGAACGGCCGGTGGCATCGTAGTACTGCGGACTGGCCGACTCGCTGTTGAACAGGACGGCGGAGATCTCTGCACCGGACAGGTTGAACGAGGCCGCGAGCACCTTCCCGACCTTCGTGATGCCGCCCGGCCCGACGCTACGCACGACGAGCGCCTTGAACTGGTCACCGACCTGCAGGTCGCGACTCATGTCCACGCGATACTCGAAGATGTCGGCCAGTGCCCAGGTCAGCTCGTCCTTCGCGCGCGACGGAAAGTACTGGGTCGCCTCGGCGTCCATCGCCTGGTACAGGGTGCTCTTGATCGAACCGCCAACCACGACCGTGTCGGTCGTCCACGGAAGGCGCTCCTCGACACCGACCCAACCCTGGGGCGAATGACGCATGCGCAACAGCCGGTCGATGCCCAGGTGGAACACGAGCTCCGTGGGATCCTGTCCAGCGCTGTCCGCCTTGAACTCGACCGGCATGCCGGCCTGAAGATAACGGGGCTGGATCGACGCACCGCTCGCGGCGCGCACGATCTCCTGCGCCGCCACGTCGGAGACGCCGACGCGACGAAAGAGCCCGATCAGCGTCTCACCGCGATTCAGGGTCTCGGTGCGCGATGCCACGACCGGCGCGACGAACTGGGCGACCGTGCGCGGTGTCATCTGCTGCAGCACGCCCGCGGCTGCGGGGGTGTTGGGCAATTCAGGCGTGTAGCGGAGTGCCACGAGGACCAGGAGGGCCGCCGTCAGGTACGCGGTGGCGCGGGCGGGACGCTTTTTCAATCCATCTGTCTCCGTATGAAGGTCGGGATCTCCATGTCGCTGAGATCCTGCGACCCGCCTGTCGGCTGGCTCGGGGGAGCCGGTGACCGAGGGGCTCGGGGAATGTCGTTCGCGGGGCGGGCGGGAATGCTCCCGCCTACCCGAGAAGGACGACTACCGGGGAAAGGAATAACAGGAACGCCCTTCTGGGTCACGACCGTGGAAACTTCGTGCGCCGGCGTGACCAGGCCGGGCTGGATCGCCTTGTCGAACCCCGTCGCAATGACGGTGACGCGGATCTCGCCCTGCATGGCCGGCTCGTGCACGGCGCCAAAGATGATCTCGGCATCGTCGCCGACGGCATCGTGGATGATCTCGTTGATCTGGTGCACCTCGCCGAGGGTGAGGTCGGCGCCGCCCGTGATGTTGACGAGCACGCCCATTGCCCCGGAGATGCTGATATTGTCGAGCAGCGGCGAGGAAATCGCCTGCTGCGCCGCTTCCATGGCGCGGTTCTCCCCGCGCCCGACCCCCGTGCCCATGAGCGCCGACCCGCCGCTCTGCATGACGGTGCGCACGTCGGCGAAGTCGACGTTCACGAGGCCGGTCACGCTGATGAGCGACGAGATGCCCTGGGTCGCGTGCAGCAGGACCTCGTCCGCCTTCTTGAGCGCATCCTGGAAGGGGATGCCCTTGCCGACCACGGCCAGCAGCCGCTCGTTCGGCACGACGATCATTGTATCGACGTGCTTGCGCATCTCGGCGATGCCCTGCTCCGCCTGACGCATGCGCTTGCGTCCCTCGAAGAGGAACGGCCGCGTCACGATGCCCACGGTGAGCGCGCCCTGCTCCTTGGCGAGCGCGCAGATCTCGGGGGCAGCGCCGGTGCCGGTACCTCCGCCCATGCCGCAGGTGATGAACACGAGGTCCGCGCCGGCAACGGCCTTGGCCATCTCGTCGCGGCTTTCCTCGATCGCCTGCTTTCCCACTTCGGGACGAGCACCGGCGCCCAGTCCCCGCGTCAGCTTCTTGCCGATCTGGATCTTGAGGTCGGACTTGGAGGAGAGGAGCGCCTGCGCGTCGGTGTTCACCGAGATGAACTCCACGCCCTCGAGGTGCTCGTCGATCATTCGGTTGACGGCGTTTCCGCCGCCACCACCGACGCCGACCACCTTCATGCGAGCGTTTTGCGCCGCGCTCTCTTCGAATTCGAAGATCATTGCGTACGACACTCCCCTACGACGAGGTGTGCAATGGGAGAAACAGGAAGGCGCGACAGGACGGGCACGGCGACGGCAACCACCACGGCGGGAAATGCGAAGACCGGCGGCCCAGAACGATGGGGCAATATAACGCCGCCCGAAGTTCCGGCCAGCCCTGTGTTGCTCGTGGGTATGACGAGCGAGTAACGCACAGGACACACGCGATTCCAGGCAATGTTGTCCACAGCAACCGCACGCGCGACAGGTTTATGAGGCGCTCATAGTGCGCGGGGCGCGCTCAAGAGCGCGTGAACCGTGATCCGTGAACCGTGAACCGTCATGAAAAAGGACACACCGAACCGATTCCGGTGTGTCCCTCACGCTTGAACGCCGCGTTCACACGCCGTTACGGTTCACCGTTCACGGTTCACGGTTCACGGGCAGTTAGAAGAAGTCCTGCAGCCAGAACTTGATCCGCTCGCCGAGCTTGTCCATGCCACCGCCGGTGGGGATCTTGATCCGCTTGGCCGTCGCGGTGGCGCCGCCCAGCGCCATTCGGTGCGCCCCGTACTGGGCGAGGCCCACCACGGTGGCGAATCGCGACGCATCCACCGAATCGCTCAAGCCGCCCACCTGCTCGGACGGCGTGCCGACCCGCACGCCGGTGCCGAACACGTCGCTCGCCAGTTCCGCGGCGCCCTGCATCGCCGCGGCACCACCGGTGATGACCAGTCCTGCTGCCAGCTTGCCGGCGTAGCCCGCCGTCGACACTTCGCGCTGCACGAGGTCGAAGATCTCGTCCATGCGCTGGTGAATGATGTGCGCCAGCAGCTCGCGTGGAATCTGTCGGTTCCCCTGGGCCACGGTACTCGGGAGCTGGATGATCTCGGCGGGGTCGACGAGCGCTTCGTACGCGCAGCCATGCCGCTCCTTCAGCCGTTCGGCGTCGGCTTGCGTGACGCCGAGCCCGTGCACGATGTCGCTCGTGACGTTGTTGCCCCCGAAGGCGATCGTGCCGAGGTGGCGGATCTTTCCTTCGTGGAAGATCGCGAGGTCGGTGGTGCCCGCGCCCATCTCCACGAGCGCGACGCCCAGCTCCTTCTCGTCCTCGGTGAGCACGGCCAGCGCACTGGCCAGCGGCTCCAGCACCAGCTCGCGCACCTTGTAGCCGGCGCGCTCCACACTCTTGCGCAGGTTGATCGCTGGTGACGATCCGATCGTCACCAGGTACATCTCCGTCTCGAGCCTGGTGCCGCTCATCCCGATCGGATCGCGAATCCCGGTGTCCTTGTCGACCGCGTACTCCTGCGGAATGGCGTGCAGCAGCTCGCGATCCTGCGGAATCGCCTGCGCCCGTGCCACTTCGTTGGCGCGATCGACGTCCGACTTCGCGATCTCGTCGTTCGCCACCGCGACGATGCCCTTCGACGTCATCGCGCGCACGTGCTCGCCCGCGATGCCGGCGTAGACGTCAGTGATCTGCGCGCCCGCCATCCGCTCGGCGTCCTGCAGCGCCTTGCGGATGGATCGAGTCGTCTCCTCGATGTCGGAGACAACGCCGCGACGCATCCCGGTCGTGCGCGCCTGCCCGACGCCGAGGACCTTGATCGTGGGACGCTTCGCGTCGCCGACGACTTCGGCGATGATGGCGGTGGTCTTCGCCGAGCCGATGTCGAGTCCGGCGACGAGGCGGTCCGAATTCATGGTAATCTGGCGATCACTTGGTCTCTGTAGCGGAGATCGAGCTCGGCGGCGCGCAACTGGCGCCGCGCGAGATCGCGCTCGACGGGTTCGATGTCCCCAAGACGCGCGAGCGACACGGTCGTCATCGTGCGCACGGGCAGCTCGGCCACCTGGATCAGCAGCTCGTCGCTGCCGACCGAGGCGATGGAGCTCACGCGAGCATACAGTCGTGGCGCGTCGCGCTGCATCGCTCCGAGTAAATGATACACGGTGGTACCCCGCCGCGCGGCGCGTACGACGGGGGCATCCACCGGGGTGCGGCTGGGATCGAGTGGCAGCGTCACGCCGCGCTCGTCCACGGCGCGCAGCGTCGCGCCGACGGCGACGAGGGCGATCGGACGGCGCTCCGTCACGTCCACGACGAGCGTCCCCGGCAGCTTTCGCGTCACGGTCACGCGCTCGATCTGGGGGTGTCGGGACACGCGGGCCACGAGCGGCTCGAGCGGATCCCAGACGCTTTGCGTCGTGTCGACGGCCAGACGCTCGAGCACTTCGTCGGGCGGCGTGTATCGCACCCCGAGCAGCTCGACCTTTCGCACACGAAAGAAATCGAGCGTCGCGAGTGTACGTGGACCCCAGAACGGCGTCGCGAGCAATGCGATGACGAGAAGAACGCCGAGCGCCAGGCGCCACGCTGGAGTTCGCACGCGCGTGACCCGCGTGCCGTCCGCGTCGCGTGCGTCGCTCACCGCGTCACCCCTGCGAGGGCCGACAGCAGGGCCGCTCCGCAGCGCGTGACATCGCCCGCGCCCATCGTGATGACGAGATCGCCCGCGCGCGTGTCGCCAGCGATGGCACCGACGAGCGCGGCGCGCGCGCCCTGCCACACTGCCGGTCGGCCCAGCGATCGCATCACTGCAGCGATGAGATCGCTGGTCACCCCGTCGATGGGCCGCTCGCGCGCGGCGTATACGTCGAGCAGGTAAACCGAATCGGCCTGCGCGAGCGCCTCGGCGAATTCGCGTGCGAGGTCGCGCGTGCGTGAGTACAGGTGCGGCTGGAAGGCGATGACGAGCCGCCGCTCGGGCGCCGCGGCGCGCGCCGCCTGGATGGTGGCGCGGACTTCGGTGGGATGATGCGCGTAGTCGTCCACCACCAGCACGCCGGCGCGCTCACCGAGGATCTGGAATCGGCGCTCCACGCCCTTGAAAGCGGTCAGGCCCGGCGCCATCTGCGGTACGGTCGCACCGAGGCCGAGCCCCACGGCGAGAGCTGCGAGCGCGTTGCGCACATTGTGCTCGCCCGGCACCGCAAGCGTCACGGTCCCCAGCTGCTTTCCGTCGTAGACGACGGTGAACTGCGTCCCCAGTCCATCGCGGCGCAGGTCGGTGCCGCGGAGTCGGGCATCCGGCGAGGTGAGTCCATAGCGAATGACCTCGGCGCTCGGAGGTGTGGGGATCCGGTTCGCCTCCGTATCGTCCGCACACAGCACCACGTAGCGCGCACCGCGGACGTACTGCGCGAAGGTCTCGCGGAGGTCGTCGAGGTCGGCGTAGATGTCCATGTGATCCGCCTCGAGGTTGGTGACCACGGCGACGGTGGGTGTCAGTGCGAGGAACGATCGGTCGTATTCGTCGGCCTCGACGACGAAACGGTCGCGGCCGCCCGCGCGCACGTTGCCGCCCCACGAGGTGACGCGCGCGCCGACATACCCGGTGGGCGCGAGGCCGGCCGCCGCGAGTGCTTCGGTGGTGAGCACGGTGGTGGTGGACTTGCCATGCGTACCTGCAACCCCCACGAGCATCGTGCCCGCGGTGGCCTGGCCGAGTGCTTCGGCGCGGCGGATGACGGGACGCCCGAGCTCGCGCGCTCGAAGGAGTTCGGGATGATCCTTCGGCATCGCCGACGTGACGACCAGCGCGCGAGCACCTTCGACGTGGTCCGGCGAGTGTGCGCCGTGCACCTCGACCCCGCGGCCGACGAGGTCTGCGGCATTCTCCGGATGCAGGTCGCAACCGGTGACGCGCGCGCCACGCAGGATGAACAGCTCGGCCAATGCGCTCATGCCGGCGCCGGCGATCCCGACGAAGTGGATGGGGCGCGGGTCGGCGATATCGAGAAGGGGGGTCATGTCGGCGCGTGAATATACGGCGCGGCTCACCCCCTGCCCAGCAGCGTGAGGATGCGCCGCGCAATGGTTTGCGCCGCGTCGGGGCGTGCGCGCGCCGCCGCTCCAGCGGCGAGCCGCGTCATCGCCCCGGGTTCGCTCATGAGTGCGCGCACGGTCGAGTCGAGACGGTCTGCCGTCAGATCGGCCTGCCGCACCTGGATGGCCGCACCAGCCGCCTCGAGCGTGCGCGCATTCACGGACTGGTGATCGGCCGCTGCCGTGGGGAGCGGCACCAGGACGGCCGGAATCTCCCAGGCGAACAACTCCGCCGTGGTCATCGCGCCGGCGCGCACCAGCGCCAGGTCGGTGGCGGCGTACGCGTCCGCGATGGGCGCCAGATACTCGCGCACCTTCACGCGCGCACTCTCGAGCGCGGCAAACTCGGCGTAGCTCGCCTTGCCGGTCATCCAGATGAGATGAAGATCGTCGGGCAGACCACGGCGCACCCACTCGGCGACGACGAGATTGATGGCGCGCGAGCCCTGGCTTCCGCCGTAGATGAGGAGCACGTGCCCGCCGCGCTCGGGAAATCCCCACGCGCGCCTGGCAGCGGCACGATCGGGGCGCGGTCGCGGGGGCGGCTCGATGGGCGCGCCGGTGTCGACGTGCTGCGCCGCCTCGCCTCCGATGACGCGCCCGGCCTCGGGGAACGCGAGATAGTACTCCGTCGTCCACCGGCGAAACGCGCGAGCCGTGAGACCGGGATAGCTGTCGCCTGCCTGCTGCACGATGGGGATGCGATGGAACGCGGCGTACGCCAGCGCGATGCCCGCGGCGTACCCACCCGTGCCGACGACGAGGGCTGGTCTCCGCGACGTCGCGAGCGCATGCAGCTGCCGCCACGCGCCCACCGCGCCGCGAATGGTGCGCCAGTTCTCCCACACCTTCGTGCGATAGAGCGGGTGCAGATCCAGCAGCAGGTGCGGAAACTCGGTGCCAGGCAGCACCGTCTTCTCGATGCCGCGCAGCGCGCCGATGAACACCGGCTGCACGTCCGGGTCCAGACGGACCAGCGTCCGCGCGATGGCGAGACCCGGATAGAGATGTCCGCCGGTCCCTCCACCAGCGAACAGCACTGACGTCTTATTGGCCATCGTGGATGCTCATGCAGGTGAAATCGGATCGGTTGCGCCGCTACCGATCACGCGCTCCCTCGTGCTGCCGATGTTCACGAGGATGCCCGTGAAGAACATCGTGAGCACGATGTTGGAGCGACCGTACGAGACGAACGGCAGCGTCAGCCCGGTGGTAGGCAAGAGCCCGACCACGACCCCGATGTGCAGGTAGGCCGTGAGGGCCGTCACGAAGGTGAGGCCTACCGCGACGAGCTGGAGGAACGGGCTGCGCGCGCGACGCGCGATCCGGAAGCCGAGCAGCGCGTACGCGGCGAACGCGATCGTGATGGCCGCCAATCCGACGAACCCCCACTCCTCTCCAATGTTGCTCGCGATGAAATCACTGTACGGAAAGGGCAGGAACCCGTACTGCTGCCGCCCCTGCCCGAACCCCTGTCCGAGCGCGCCCCCCGAGCCGACCGCAATGAGCGACTGCGTGAGCTGATAGCTCACTTGCGACGGTGCGGCGCCGGGATCGAGGAACGACGTGAGACGCAGCACGGCGTATTGCACCTTCTCGATCTGGCGCCACAGCGGGACCGCGAGAATGAGCGCGATGAAGACGAAGTGGGCGACGCGCGCCCCACCCACGAAGAGCAGAACGCCGAGGACGACCGTATACAACATGGCGACCGACAGATCCGGCTCGAGCGCGGCGAGGATGTCGCAGACACCGATCACGACGAAAAAGGGCAGCACGCCCTTGGTGAGCCGCCTGAGCTGCTTGCCCTTCTTCACGATCAGCATCGAGGTCCAGACCACGACCGCGAGCTTGCCGAACTCCGACGGTTGCAACGAACTGCCGAAGAGGAACCGCTTGGATCCGTTGATGCGCGGGGCGATGCTTTCCGGCAGGACGAGGCAGAGCAGGAGCAACGCGATCGCGAGGTACATCAGTGGCCACGCCCAGTCGTGCCATTTCTCCGCCGGGAGTTTCGCGGCGGCGGCAAAGGCGATGACGCCGGCCAGCACGCCACTCGCCTGGCGAGCGATGTAATACCAGCTGTTCCGCTCCTCCTGCATGGCGACGATCGCACTGGCGCTGTAGAGCACCGCCAGTCCGAACGCGAGCAGTACCGCCGTGACGAGCATGAGACCGCGTGCCTCCGATCCCATGCGCCAGCGCTCGCGGACCTGCGCCACGACGTACGGACGGTCGCGGACGCTCGCCGCCGTGCTCACCCTCGCGCTGCGCCCAGCTCGGCCGCAATACGCTTGAAGGCGCGACCCCGCTCCTCGTAGTTGTCGAACATGTCGTAGCTCGAGCACGCGGGCGACAACAGCACGGCGTCGCCGGGCATCGCGGCCGCGCGTGCGCGCGCGAGGACGTTCTCGAACGACGAGGCCTCCCGTGCGATGGGCACGACGCCGGCCAGATCCGTTTCCACGATCGATGCCGCCTCACCGTACGCGACCACCAGTTTCACCGTTCGGCGCAATTCGTCTGCGAGCGCACCATACGGTTCACCCTTGTGACGCCCGCCCAGCAACAGCACGGTGGGCCGCTGCATTCCCTTCAGCGCCACGAGCGTGGAGGCCACGTTGGTGGACTTGGAATCGTTGATCCAGTCCACCTCGGCGTAGCGCCCGGCCGGTTCGATGCGGTGCTCCAGCGCGCGAAAGGCGCGCAGCGCATCGGCGACACGCGCCCGCGCATCGTCGGTGCGATGCGACTCGTCCACGCCCATCACGGCGAGCGCCGCTGCCAGCGCGTTCGCGACGTTGTGATCACCGAGCAGCACGAGATCGCTGCGATCGATCAGCGGTGCGCCGAGCACGACGAGTTGGACGCGCGAACGGTCGAAGTACCCGTCTGCGGCGCCCTGCCCCGTCGTGAAGCGCAGGTGCGAGCCACGCACGCCCGTCACCATGCGCTGCACGTTCGGATCGTCCGCGTTGCTCACCCAGACCGATCGCTCCGCCGCGTTCCGGAACAGGCGCGCCTTGTCCGCGTAATACCCGTCGACGTCGGCGTACCGGTCGAGATGATTGGCCGAGAGATTGGTGAGAATGCCCGACGTGGGCGCGATGCTCGGCGTGTCGTGCAGCTGGAACGAAGATGTCTCGAGGGCGATCCAGTCCGGCTGAGCATCGCGCAACGCGATCTCGGCCAGCGGCGTGCCGATGTTTCCCGCCGCGACCGCGTCGTAGCCGAGACCCTCCAGCAGCTTGTGCGCGATCGCCGTCGTCGTGGTCTTGCCGTTGGTGCCGGTAATGGCGACGTAGCGTTGATGCGGCAGGAAATGCAGTGCCGCTTCGAGCTCGCCGATGATGGGCACGCCCGCCTTGCGCGCGGCGACGAGGGACGGCGCGGCGGGCGGGATACCGGGGCTCGCGACGACGAGTGCGCTGGCGGCGATGCGGGTCAGGTCGTGACCGCCCGATTGCACGTGCACGCCGAGCCGCTCGAGCGCGGCCGCGGCGAGGGCGACGCCGTCACCTGAAGCAGCGTCGCTGGCGTAGACGTCCGCGCCGGCCCGTCGCAGCAGCTCCGCAGCCGCGCGGCCGCTACGAGCCAGGCCGAGCACGCTGATCTCGCCGCGCGTCCATGCGGCCGGCAGCGCCTCGGTGAGCGAGCGAACAGGCATCTTATCGCAGCTTCAGCGTGCTGAGCGCAAGGAAGGCGCCGATGATCCCGATGATCCAGAAGCGGACGACGACCTGCTGCTCGCTCCAGCCCTTGACCTCGAAATGGTGATGCAGCGGCGCACGCGCGAACACACGGTTCTTCTGGGCGTACTCTAGCCCGTGTCGTCGCCTGTGATACTTGAACACGAATCGCTGAAGCAGCACCGAAACGGTCTCGGCGATGAAGACGATGCCGACGAAAATCAGGAGGAACTCGGACTTGAGCATGATCGCCACTGCGCCGAGCGCTCCGCCGAGCGCGAGCGAGCCGGTGTCGCCCATGAAGACCTGCGCCGGAAAGGTATTGAACCAGAGAAAGCCGATCAGCGCGCCCATCATCGCGGCGCAGAAGATCGTCAACTCGCCTGCGTGCTGGAGATAGAAGATGCCAAGGTACCGGCTCGCGTCGACGCGTCCGATGAGGTAGGCGAACACCGCCATCACGGTGAACGCGATGGCACAGAGCCCTGCGGCGAGGCCGTCCAGCCCATCCGTGAGATTCACCGCGTTGCTCACGCCGGTGAGGATGAACGTGACGAACAGGACGTAGAGCACCGGAAAGGTGAAGACGACCAGCAGGTACTTGTAGAATGGCAGCGTGATCGATGGGTCGGGCAGGTTGGGCGACAAGGGCCGCAGCCAGAGGTACGTGCCCAGCGCAAGCCCGATCATCACCTGCCCGAACAGCTTGTTCCGCTCTACCAGCCCCTCGTTCTTCAGCCCGAGGCGCTTCTGCTTCAGCTTGAGCATGTCGTCGAGAAAGCCGATGGCTCCCATCCCCGTCGTGACCAGCAGCGCGATCATGACGTAGTGACTGAACACGCGAGCCCAGAACAGCGTCGCCACGAGAGCCGAGAACAGAAAGATCAGCCCGCCCATCGTGGGCGTCTTCCCCTTGATGGCGTGCAAGTCAGGCGTACCCTCACGCACGACCTGGTAGTTGGCCGCGGCATTGAGCCTGCGGAGGATCGCCGGCCCGATCACGAAGCTGATGAGGATCGCCGTGACCGCGGCGCCCGCCGCCCTGAACGTGATGTACGTGAAGACGTTCAGGAGGTGGTACGTTGGAATGAGCGGGAGAAACAGGTAGTAGAGCAAAGGACCCGGGCGAAAAGCGTGATCGAGCGGACGGAGCGACGGTCAGCGGGCCGACGCCCACTCCGAGATGACAGGGATCAGGCGCTCGAGGCGAACCCCGCGCGAGCCCTTGAGCAGAATAATCGCGTCGGGAGCGAGGCGCGAACGCACGGCGCTCCACGCCGAGTCCGGCTCGGCGCCCGACACGACGCGAGGATCGCCGGATGCCACCCGCGCCAACGCGTCGGCGAATGCGCCGACCCCCACCACCAACTCGATCGGCGACGCGAGCGCCGCGCGGGCGACCTCGTCGTGCAATCGGTCGGCCTGCACACCGCGTTCCAGCATCGTGCCGAGCACGGCGACGCGCTGGCGTCCCGCACCTGCGTGCTCCAGCAACTCGAGCGCGACGCGCGCCGAGCCCGGATTCGAGTTGTATGCATCGTTGATGATGGTGGCCGCACCACAGGCCTCGAAGTGCACGCGCATCGGCGGGGCCGGCATGATGGCGAGAGCGCGGGCGGCGTCCTGCATCGAGACCCCGCGGTCGCGCGCGACGGCCAGTGCGAGCATCGCATTGCGGAGGTTGTGCACGCCGCGCAACGGGATACGCACGCGCACCTCGTCGATCCGCACCCACCCCTGCCCGTCCGGATCCAGGCCCCATGCGTCGGGACGCAGGTCGCCCGAATCCAGACCGGTACTCATCGCGCGCCGAGCGAGCGGACGCGCCGCCTCGAGGATCTCCGGCTGCGAGGCCGGCACGATCGCCAGCGCCACGCCTTTGCACGCGGACACCTCCTCGCGCAGCACCCCCGCGAGGTCGCCGAGGCCCTCGAGATGCTCCTCGGCGATCGACGTCACGACGACGATGTCCGGCTCCACGATGGCGCGCAACGCTGCTACCTCGCCCGGCTGGTTCGTGCCCATCTCGATGACCGCGATGTCGGCATCGTCGGGCAGGGCGAAAAGCGTGAGCGGCACGCCGACGAGATTGTTGTAGTTGCCAACCGTGGCATGAACGCGCAGCGCGCCGCCGAGCGCCGCGCGAAGCAGCTCCTTCGTGCTCGTCTTCCCGTTCGTGCCCACCACGCCGATGACCGGCTTCGCCCAGGCGCGACGGCGATGGCGGCCGAGGGCGCCGAGCGCCTCGAGCGTGTTGCGGACGGCATACACGGGAACGCCCAGTCCATTCGCGCGGGACACGTCGCTGACGATGAGCGCCGATGCTCCCTTCTTGACGGCGTCGGCGAGAAAGTCGTGCGCATCGAAACTCTCGCCCATGAGCGCGACGAACGCATCGCCCGCGCCCACCGATCGCGTATCCGTCGCGATGCGCGCGAGCCGGAACCCGCCTCGCGGACCGGCGCCGAGCGCATCGGCGATGCGGTCGAGGGTCCAGAACTGCGGCTGGGCGAGCGCGCTCGCCGGCGGGGTCGTGACGTCGGCCATCAAGTCTCTCCGTCGGCAATGAGCTCGCGCACGATCGTGCGTTCATCGAATGGATATTTCACGGTGCCCCGAATCTGGTACGTCTCGTGGCCCTTGCCTGCGAGCAGGATCACATCATCGGTCCCGGCACCGGCAATGGCGCGGGCGATCGCGTCGCGCCGGTCCTCGATCCGCTCGTGCCGCTCGAGCGTCATTCCCGCCTCGATGTCGTCGAGGATGCGCTGCGGATCCTCGGTGCGCGGATTGTCGCTCGTGACGATGGACCGGTCGGATCCGCGTTCGGCGATCCGCCCCATGTCCGGACGCTTCCCGCGGTCCCGGTCGCCGCCGCAGCCGAACACGACCGTCAGGGAGCCGGCGGTAAACGGGCGCACCGCCGCGAGCGCGCGCGCGAGCGCATCCGGCGTGTGGGCGTAGTCGCGCAGCACGGTCGGACGCTCGTGCAGGATCTCCAGGCGCCCCGGCACCTGCGGCATCGTGCGGAGGCGATCCGCGATCACGTCCGATGGAACACCCAGCGCCCACGCGGCAGCAGCGGCGGCGAGGGCGTTCGCGATGTTGAAATCGCCGATGAGCGGCAACGCGACGGTGTGGCGGTCGCCGCCCAGCGCGAGTGTCCACGTGCTGCCCCGCGGCGAATAGCGCACGTCCGTCGCCGTCACGTCGGCCGCGCCCTCGAGACCGAACCGGATCGTGCGGCGCGCGGTCGGCAGCGCCGTCCACGCGGGATCGTCGGCGTTCAGCACGAGTGCGCCGTCCGGCGCGAGCAACGCGGCGAGCATCGCCTTCGCCGCGAAGTACGACTCCATCGTGAGGTGGTAGTCGAGATGGTCGCGCGTCAGGTTGGTGAACACGGCCGCGTCGAATCGGACGGCGTCGACGCGGTGCTGGTGCAGCGCGTGTGACGACGTCTCCATGGCGACCGTGCGGACGCCCTGATCGTGAAGGTGGCGGAGGACGCGCTGCAGTTCCACGGGACCGGGCGTCGTCAGCCCGCCACCGCCATCGGCGGCGTCGCCGGCGGAGCCGATCAGCACGCCGAGCGTCCCGATGGATGCCGCGCGTGCGTGCGGTCCGTCGAGCAGGTGCCGGAGCATGCCCACGGTGGTCGTTTTTCCATTCGTTCCCGTCACGCCGATGAGCCGGAGTTGGCGCGCGGGATGTCCATGGAACGCCGCCGCCCCCCAGGCCCCGGCGCGCCGGGGGTGGTGGGCCCCCAGCGGGGGGCGGGGTGGTGCGTGTCCGGCCCCCGGCGCCCCCCCGGGGGGCGGCGCGGGGGCGGGGCCCCCCCCCCCCCCCCCCCCCCCCCCCCCCCCCCCCCCCCCCGCGACGGGTGTCGTGCACGACGAGCGCGGGCAGTGTGGTGCGCGCAGGGTCGGCGACGAGGGCCGCCGTGGCGCCAGCGCTCGCCGCACCCTCCAGGTAGTCGTGGCCGTCGCGATCCGCGCCCCGTACCGCGAGAAAGAGCGCACCGGCGGCCATGGCCCGGCTGTCGTCGCTCACGCTGGTGATCTCGTTCGGGAGTGTGCCGACGACATCATCCAGCAGTCCGGCCTCCCGCAACGCATCGGTGATCACGGACAGCGAGACGGCCGTCACGGCGTGCCCGCCAGGCGCACGACCGACCGGGCCGGCGCGCTGCTGCCCGCGACCGGATCAGTCGTGCCCGCGGGGCCCTCCACGAGTTGCACGCGGAATCCCGCCGAGTGCAGCGCGTGCGCCGCCTTGCGCACCGAGAGGCCGCGCACGTCTGGCACGGCGCGCGCGGGCAGAGCGCGGACGCGCAGCGGAGCGGGCGCGGGCAGCAGGGCGACGAACGGGATGGTCGCTGACGTGTCCTCGTCCATCGACTGCATTGCGGCGGTGCTGTCCGCCGCGACCTGCGACGCGACGGCCGCACGACGCGCCGAACCGGTCGAGTCGAGCGCGCGTTCACGACGCGATGCGGCGAGCGTTCCGCGATCCAGCGCCGCGTTGCGGGATGCCAATGCGGCCTCGAGGACCGCCTTGGTCACGGGTGCCGCCGTGAGTCCCCCGACGTAGGCGCCGCGCGGATTGTCGAGCTTCACGAGAATGACGAATTGTGGATTGTCGGCGGGAAAGAGCCCGACGAACGTCGGGATATGCTGTCCCGGCGCGTAGCGGCCCTGCACCGTGCGACGTGCCGTGCCCGTCTTGCCGGCGAGCGCGAAGCTCCCGAGATCCGCCCGCACTGCGGTGCCTGCCTCCACCACGCCGAGCAACATCGTGCGCACGCGGCGCGCCACGGCGGGAGAAACGACACGCCGCACGACGCGACGCTCGTGCCGGAACATTACGCGACCGTCCGGCGCACGGACCTCCTTCACGAGCGCCGGCTCCAGCAACTCGCCATCGTTCGCGAGCGCGATGTACGCCGCCGCGAGCTGGAGCGGCGTGACGGCCACCTCGTAACCCATCGCCATCGAGTTGGCGGATTGCGCCGACCATCGTGCCGGCTCGCGCAGGGTGCCGGACGCCTCCACCGGATAGGGCACGCCGGTGGGCGTGCCGAATCCGAAGTCGCGCAACGCCTCGAACGACTCACGCGGCGAGAGTCGCTCGGCGAACTGCACGATGCCGACGTTGCTGGACCACCGGATCACCTCGGCGAGCGTCAGGCGTGACGCGCGATGCTCGTCATTGATCGTGCGGCCGTTGATGGTGAGCTGTCCATCGAACGTGTTCACCACGTCCGTCTCGCGCGCGCGGCCCTTCTCCAGCAGCACCGCGGCGATGAACGGCTTCAGCGTGGAGCCGGGCTCGTACGGCTCGGTGAGCGCGGTGGCTGCGGTCGCATTCGGGTCACGGCGCTCACTCGCCATCGCGAGGATCTCGCCGTGTACCGGGTCGAGCACCACGACGTCCCCTCCCTCCGCGCCCATCCGCACGACCGCGTCGGCCAGCGTGCGCTCGGCGATGGCCTGCAGTTCGAGGTTGATCGTGAGCATCACGGTGTGCCCGGCGACCGGCGTCTTCCCTGGCGACGCGGGTGACTCGAATCGACGGCCGCGTCCGTCGCGCATCACGGTGGCGGCGCCTGGAATGCCGCGCAGAATCGAGTCGAGCGCGAGCTCCACACCATCCACCGCACGTCCATCGGCGTCCACGCGGCCGATCAGGCGCCGCAATCCCTCGCTCGACGTGTACGCGCGCTCGATGATGGGCGTGGTGTAAACGCCGCGCATCGCCGAGGCGCGCGCCACATCGGCGGCGAGATATCGGCCCGGCAACTGGACCCATCGCCGCGCCGGGTCAGCAGCGCGCGCCACCATCGCCGGATCCACGCCCGCCGCGAGCAGCGCCTCTCGCAGGGCCCGCCGATTCTTCACTTCCTGCGGCGCGACGTCGAGCTTGACCGTTTCGCGACTCTGCGCGAGCGTTGCGCCCGTGCCATCCAGGATCTCGCCGCGTGGCGCCGGAATCACCCGTTCCGTGCTCTGCTGACGCGAGGCGCTCGCAGCCCAGGCCCGCCCCTGCCAGAGCTGCACGCGCGCCGCCTGGCCCACGATGGCGAGTGCGAACAGCGCGAGGGCGAGATGGACGAGACCGACGCGGCTAGGGCCGTTCATTCGAGGCGCGGGGGAGGATGATCACCTGACTGTCAGCCGGCACGCGCATGCGCAGTCGCTGCTCGGCGATGGGTTGCAGCACGGCGCGGCTGGCGGCGGCGCGCACGTCGCCCTCGAGTCGCAGGCGCGCCGCCATGAGAGCGGCACGCCGGGCCTCGAGATCCTGCAACTCGCGCGCGCTCGCGATGCCGTACGATCGCCGCAGGATGACGCCCACCGCGATCAGAAGGAAACCGAGCAGCACGAGGACGAAGCGGATTCGCCCGCGGCCCGCGCTCCCTACTCGTCCTTTCGCCATGCGCGAAGCCGGGCGCTGCGAGCGCGTGCATTGTGCGTGACTTCGTTCGCCGATGCGATGATGGCTCGGCGCGTGAGCACCGTACCGAGCGCATGGTCACCCCCGCACGCGCACATGGGAAGCCGGGGCGGACAGACGCACGCCTCGCTCCACGCGCGAAAGGCGTGCTTGACGAGTCGGTCTTCGCCCGAGTGATACGACAGGATCGCCATCACGCCGCCCGGGGCCAGCCGTTCGCGCAATTCCGGCAGCGCACGTGCCAGTCCAGTCAGCTCGTCGTTCACCGCGATGCGTACCGCCTGGAAAAGTCGCGCGAACTCCGACGCGCCGGAGCGCGGTCCGAGTGCGCCGCGGATGGCGCCGACGAGATCGTCGCTGCTCACGAACGGTCGGGTGCCGCGTCGCCGCACGATCTCCCGTGCGAGGCGACCGGCGCGCGGCTCGTCACCGTAGTCGCGGAACATGCCGGCGAGGGTGGGCTCGTCCGCATCATTGAGTACGTCGGCAGCGGAGCGCGACATATCGCCACCCATGCGCATGTCGAGCGGCGCGCCCTCACGGAACGAGAATCCGCGCGTCGCATCGTCGATGTGGTGCGACGAGATGCCGAGGTCGAGCAGGATACCGTCGAAGCGGCCGCCGGAGAGCGGGAGGTCATCGAGCGAGGCATGATTGCCGCGCAGCGCGGT
>JAJAYP010000109.1 GCA_026786185.1 Gemmatimonadaceae bacterium | reverse complement strand
CGCGCGCCGCACTCCTCGGCCACGTCGATCACGCGTTCCTTCGGCACCGCGATGACGGCGACATCGATCGCCGCCGGGATGGCCGAGACGCTCGCCCAGGCGGGGAGCGCATGCACCGAGGCGGCCTTGGGGTTCACCGGGTACACCGCTCCGGTGAACCGTCGATCCACGAGATTGGCGACGATCTGATGGCCGATCGTGTTGGGAGTTCGCGATGCGCCGACGACGGCGATCGTCCGCGGCTTGAGGATCGCGTCGAGGGCACCCACGGCTGATGGCGTGTGAGGTGTAAGCGGCGACGGAACGTGTCTGGACATGCGATCTCGCGGAAGCCGGGTGCGTCTCGGGAGCGCAGCCTCGGTGCCGAATATCTAATCACACGTCGTCAACGCGACGGCGAGACACCGCGCTCGCGCGCCCACGTACGTCAGCAGCTTCCGCCTGCGGTACAGCCACCCGGCAGGACTTGGCAACGTACTCGCGGTGGATGGCGAGGTCGTCGGCAACGGCCAACGAACGTTCCATGATGCACGTCGGGCCGGTCCTACCGTCTCTGACACCATCGCACCGGCTCCCGGCCGAGGCTGCCCGGATGATGCCGCGGGGACCGTCTGCGTCCCGCTCGCCTCGCCCACACCGACTCGTGTCATCATCGCCCAACCCACAAGGAGAGCTGGGGAATTTCCAACGATCACTGGGTGGGGAGTATCAGGCGAGCCATGACAGCATGCGGCCAGAATCTCTCCATACAGTGGCAGAAAATGGCATGACTTGGGTGGTTTGTGACGAGATCGTGCGACCGAGCGCAGGCCTCATGTCTCACGCTTCCTCATACCGGGCACCGGGCGCTCGGTCTTTCTACGTCGTATGCACACCTAGGGCGGTGGCCCAAGCCACGATTCCACCGCGTTCAGTGCTTCGCGCAGGAGTCGCTCGTCGTCTTCTGGCACATCCCATCCGTAGCCTTCGCGTTTACCGACCTTGCGTGACACCAGCAGCTCAGCACGCCCACCAGCATCGCCGCGCATCTTGTCCCGCAGCACGTATGTGGGTGCCGGCGAGCAGCCGCCGTTGTTGAGGTTCACCATCGTGCGGTCGATGTCGAACGCGCGCTGGATTTCGCCCCAGTACGTCTCGTCGTCGGCCGTCTCGGCGGGCGCCTGTCCTCCGGCTCGCGAGCCCGCATCGAAGAGTCGGTGGAACGCGTCGGGTCGGAATGTCGGCAGGGAGACGCTGGCGCCGAGCATGGACGCGACGAACGTTCGACGGTCAGGCATGGGAGTCCGGGTTGGTTTGGCGTCTATCATCGTTCGGCGACGGTCCCGCGTTCAGAGTCGACAGTGCAACTCAGTGCCGAGCCGCATCAGCGCCCGTACCATGATGAAACATTCTTGCCCCGCCGCCCCTTGATCCGCTGTGCGCGACCGCCGCGCGCCGTGATCCGCCCGAACTCCTCCCGATCTTTTTCGATGACGCCACGCCGCAACTTCCGCCGCCGTGCCGGCCTCACCATTCTGGCCGCCGCCTTCGCCTCCTTCCTCCTGTCCGTCACGCTGTGGTTCACGGGCAGCCATGAGCAGGGACTATTCGTGGGGCTGTGGGTGCCGTCCATCCTCTCGTTCGGATGCGTCGCCCTCCTGATCAGCGGTGACCGGCTTGAATAACCTTGCCCTGTTCGTTGTCGGAGTCGTGATCACCATTCCCACGGCGCCCGTCGTGATCGCGCTGGTCTTCGCCGCCGGGATCGATGAACGCGCGGAGAAGAAGCGCGTGGCGCGGCACGAGCCCGCAACGACGCTCTAGGGTCAGGCGGGCGGACGTGCCTCGTCGATCGCGCGTACCAGCCCTGCACCCGTGCGTTCGTCGTAGCGACCCTCGGCCCGCCAGAACACTCGGCCCTTCCGGTCGACGAGCAGCACGGTGATGCGCTCTTCATCGCGGAGCCGCAGCGACTCGCGAAACGGGGCCTTGTCGATGTAGAGCGTGATGGTGGCCGCACGGACGGCGGCGTCCGGGATGCCGCGGCGCATTCCGCCATCGATGAAGGGCCGCATCAGCCGGTAGCGGCGTCCCAGCGTCGGAAGCTCGTAGACCCGCAGATCGCGGCGACGCTCGCCCACCGACTTCAGGAACGGCATCCAGCTGTCGACGTCGATCTGTTGCTCTCGCTTGAACGCCACGAGGACCACGTTCAACTCGCTTTTGAAGTCCGACGGCAGCGTGAAGCGCTCGCCTTCGAGGTTGCTGCCCTCGACGCTCGGAAACCGCCCCAGGGTGTCACTCGCGACGACGCTCATGAGGGAGCCGGTGGAGGATGGACCTGCCGTGGCGGTGGCGAACAGCAGAGCGAGAATCGCGGATCTTAACACGGTGGCAACGCGGGTGGGAGAAATAGGGGAAGACACGGTTCGGAAGATCACGCCGGAGCCTGTGGGTCCACAATCGCCTGAACCTCATGTGCTCTCCAGCGCTCGTCTGCCGGGATGATCGATAAGGCCGAGTAGTGGGCTACGAGGACGCTCGCCGGCCAGGATCAACCACCGGGACGACCCTCGACGACCGAAGAACGGGACAGCGTAGGCTGTACCGTTCTTTCCCAACAGGCTCTGTATCCCGACTGATTGCTCGCTACGAGAGACTCGACGAGCCGTTACGAAGGACTGTGCTTCGCAACGTCGACAGGGTCTGCATGTCGACCTGCGCGGTCTATCGTAATTCGCGGCGCGCTCTATCGTGATTTCCGGCGACCCGCGGCCGACGGCTATCGTAATTTCGTGTAAGTGACTGGGCGGGTAGCCCAGTTTAGCGGTCCATTCATAAGTTGACAGTCCCCGATGCCGCGATGCGGCGAGGAGGACTGAGATGCGGAAGAGCCGATTCACGGACGAACAGATCGTCGCGATCCTGCAGGAAGCCGAGCGGACGGGCAAGAGCGGTGAAGTGATCCGCCGGCACGGGATCTCGCGCGAGACGTTCTACCGGTGGCGGAAGAAGTACGGCGGCATGCAGGTGAGCGACACGAAGCGGCTGCGGGCGCTGGCGGAGGAGAACCGCCAGCTCAAGCGCGTGGTCGCCGATCAGGCGCTGAATCTTCAGGTGCTGAAGGACGTGCTGGGAAAAGAGTGGTGACGATGGAACAGCGGCGGACCATCGTCGGCGGGATCCTGCCCACCGCCAGGAGTGAGCGCCGTGCGTGCCGGTGGCTCGGATTTCACCGGAGTGCCGTGCGCTACGTGCCGAATCATCGCGATGAGGTCGCACTGCGGAGCAAGCTGCGGGATCTCGCCGAGGCGAACCCGCGCTGGGGCGCCCCCATGCTGCTCTGGAAGCTCCGGCAGGAAGGGATCATGGACAATCACAAGCGCGTGCGTCGGCTCTATCGGCTCGAAGGACTCGCGGTGCGCCGCCGGCGGCGGAAGCGTGTCGCCGTCGCCCGCGTTGCGGTACCTGGCGCCACGCAGCCGAACGAACACTGGGCGATGGACTTCGTGCGCGACACGCGGGCGGACGGGCGCGCCTTTCGCGCGCTGACGGTGATCGATGCCTGCACGCGCGAGTGTCCAGTCATCGAGGTGGACGTCAGCGTGGGCGGCGCGCGCGTCGTCGCGGTGCTCGAGCGGGTCCGCCTTTACGCGGGGCTGCCACAGCGCATCACGGTCGACAACGGCCCGGAGTTCCGGAGCAAGGCGCTCGATGCCTGGGCGCATCAGCATGGCGTGCAGCTCCAGTTCAGTCGCCCAGG
>JAJAYP010000108.1 GCA_026786185.1 Gemmatimonadaceae bacterium | reverse complement strand
GGCCCGGGCGCGGGAATCGTGGGGGCCCGGCACGCCGGGGCCCCCCGGCGGGGCGCCCGGGGGGGGCCGCGCGGGCGGCCCCGGGCGCGGACAGTACCCCACCGTCGGCGGGGGGGGGGTCCCCCCCCCCATCGGCCGCGGGGGGGACGGGCGTGCCGGGGCCGCACGATTCCCGCGCCCTGTCCCGTCCCTGCGTCACGCAGCACGACCGCCTGCGCGCGACTCGCGGCAGGAAGCAGCAGCGACAGGAGCACCAGTGCCCGCGTCATGCCGCGAGCCGGTCGAGGAAGTTCTGCAGCATATGCTTGCCGGTGGGTGTCAGCACGGACTCGGGATGGAATTGCACGCCCCACACGGGGAACGTGACATGACGCAGCGCATGAATCTCGCGCGGGTCATCGGTCGCGGTCGCGACCACTTCGAGCGACGACGGGAGCGAGGACCGATCGACGACCAGCGAATGATATCGTCCCACCACGAGCGGGGATGCAAGGCCCGCGAACAGGCCGCTCCCGTCGTGATCGATGCGCGAGGTCTTCCCGTGCACCGCCCGCGTCGCGCGGACGACCGCGCCTCCATAGGCCTCCCCGATGGCCTGATGCCCCAGGCACACGCCCAGCGTGGGTATGCGCTGTCCCCACGCGCGGATCACGTCCACGGTGACCCCCGCCTGCGCGGGCGCGCAGGGACCCGGTGAGAGCACGATTCCACTTGGCGCCATCGCCCCGACCTCCTCCACCGTGACGGCATCATTGCGCCGAACGACGACCTCGGCGCCAAGCTCGCCCAGATACTGGACGAGATTGTACGTGAACGAGTCGTAGTTGTCGATGACGAGGAGCATGGCGGATTCGTGGTGGTGCGCGATGGAGCTGGCTGACCTCGGTACTCGGTACTTGGTACTTCGTACTTGATACCAACTCTGGTACTCGGTACTCGGTACCTGGTACCAGGTACCAGGTACCAGGTACCAGGTACTGGCGTCACAATCGTCGCTCGCCCAGCAGGCGCCCGACGCCTCAGTACCAGGTACTCGGTACCAAGTACGAAGTACCAGGTACTCCGAGGCCCTAGCCCCTCGGATGATAACTCCGATGCACCTGGCGCAGGTACTCCCGGTCTACGTGCGTGTAGATCTGGGTCGTCGCGATGTCCACGTGACCGAGCATCTCCTGAACCGCTCGCAGGTCGGCCCCCCCTTCGAGCAGGTGCGTGGCGAAGGAGTGCCGCAGCGTGTGCGGCGATACCCGCTTGGTCAGTCCGGCGCGGTCCACATGCGCCCGCAGGATTTTCCACGCACCCATGCGCGTGAGCGGCTTGCCGCGCGCATTGAGGAACAGCACTCCCTTCCCTTCTCCGCGCTCGAGCTTCGGCCGTAGCTCGCGCAGGTAGATCGCCGCCGCGCCGATCGCGGAGCGGCCAATGGGCACGAGTCGCTCCTTGCTGCCCTTCCCGAACACCCGCACCAGCCCGTCCTCCAGCAGCAGGTCGCGCACGCCCACCGTGATCCACTCGGACACGCGAAGTCCCGCGCCGTAGGCGAGTTCCAGCAGGGCGCGATCACGGAACACCAGCGCGTCGTCGAGCGTCGGCGACGCCAGGATTTGCTGCACCTCTCCTACCGTGAGCACGTCGGGCAGCGTGCGCCAGCGCTTGGGCGTCTCGAGTCGCTCGCTCGGGTCGCGCACCACGATGCCGTCGCCGATGAGGAACCGGAAATAGGTGCGTACCGCGGACACATTTCGCCGGATCGACGCGGGCGCGAGGCCGAGGTCCTTGAGGTGATACACGTACTCCCGTAACGCCCGCGCCGTGATGTCATTCGGCGCGGCGATCCCGTTCGCCTCGGCATATTCGGCAAGGCGATGGAGGTCGCGCGCGTAGGCCTCCTGCGTGCGCGGGGACAATCCCTGCTCGAGCGCGACGTAGTCCGTGAAGCGCGCGAGGAGGAATCCGCGCGATCGACGGTCCGCGTCGGTCACGGCGAACCGCGGGACCGCCGCTGGCGCACGTACCAGAAGAGACCAGCCACGAGCGCAATCACGCACGCGCCGATCGTGACGATGCGCCCGGAACGGGCGATCATGCCCTTGACGGCCTCCCAGTCCGAGCCCGCCTTCCATGCGAGGTAGCTGATCAGTCCATACCAGACCCCCGACGCGGCGGCCATGGCGGCAATGGCCGGCACGGCGGGCACGCGAAGCGCGCCAGCGAACGGCGGAACGAGCGCGCGTGCACCGGGAATGAAGCGACCCACCACCAGCGCGGCGATCCCGTAGCGCGAGTAGAGATGCTTCAGCCTCGCCTCGCCCCGTTCATCGGCGAGACGCGGAAACTTGCGGCGCATCCAGTCCGTCCCGTGCCGTCGCCCGACACCATACATCGCGGCCGCGCCGGCGACGTTCCCCGCCCAGGTGCAGAGAAAGGAGGCGAGCGCACTGCCCTTGCCGCGCACGGCAAGCCAGGTACCGAAGGCGACCACCGTGTCGGTCGGGAGCGGAGGGAAGACGTTCTCCACCGCTGCGAGCACGGCCAGCACGAGGTTGAGGACGACGGGGGGAAGCCCGCCGAGCCAGTCGAGCAGCGACTGCACCACGTCAGGCCCGCACGATGGTCGCCGTGGCAAGGCAGGCGATCCCTTCACCACGCCCAACGAAACCCATGCCTTCGTTCGTCTTCCCCTTGATGCTTACGTCCTCGAGCGGCACTCCGAGCGCGCTTGCGATGCGCGCCCGCATGGCGTCGCGATGCGGCGCGATTGTCGGGCGCTCGGCGATGACGACGACGTCGAGCTGTCCGACGCGCCACCCAGCGGTCCGTACGCGCGCCACCGCAAGCGCGAGCATCTCGATCGAGTCCCGGCCTGCATTCGCCGCATCGCGGTCGGAGAACATCGCACCGATGTCGCCGAGCGAGGCAGCGCCGAGCACGGCGTCGGTGACGGCATGCGCGATGGCGTCTCCATCGGAGTGCCCGTGCAGGTGCACGTCACCAGGGATGCGCACGCCGCCGAGCACCAGCGGACCGCCAGGCGCGAAGCGATGCGAGTCGTATCCGATGCCGGTGCGAAGAGGCAGGATTCCGGTCATCGTACGTCACGTGTACGCGTACGACCCGGGCGCATGCCGTCAGTCCTGATAGCGCTTGACGGCGAGCGAGACGTTGTGGCCGCCGAAACCCGCGCTGTTGCTCAACGCTGCGTTCACTTCCCGTTTGCGCGAGGCATTCGGCGTGAAGTCCAGTCCGCAGCAGTCCGGGTCCGACGTCGCGAGATTGATGGTCGGCGGCACGAGCTGATCGCGGATGGCGAGCGTGCACGCAATGAACTCCACCGAGCCCGCGGCACCCAGCATGTGACCCGTCATCGACTTGGTCGACGACACGCTGACCGAGGCCGCGGAGGCGCCGAGAACAAGCGAGATGGCCTTCGCCTCGTTCGAGTCGTTGAGGGGCGTCGAGGTGCCGTGCGCATTGACGTAGTCGATATCGGCCGGCGTGAGCCCGCCGTCCTGCATGGCGCCCCGCATGGCGCGCTGCAATCCCTCGTGGTCCGGCAGTTGGCCCGTGAGATGGTACGCGTCACCGGTTGCGCGGTAGCCGGCGACCTCGCCATAGATGCGCGCGCCGCGCGCGCGGGCGTGTTCGAGTTCCTCGAGCACGATGATGCCCGCGCCTTCACCCATCACGAACCCGTCTCGCGTGGCGTCGAAGGGGCGCGATGCCGTGGACGGGCTGTCATTGCGACGTGAGAGCGCCGTCATGTTGGCGAAGCCGCCGATGGCCATCGGTGTCACCGTTGCCTCCGCACCGCCACAGATCATCACGTCGGCGTCGCCGTACTGGATGGTGCGCATGGCGTCACCGATCGCGTGGGCGCTGGTGGCGCACGCGGAGACGGTGGCGTAGTTCGGCCCGCGCGCATTGAAGCGCATCGACACGACGCCCGAGGCGATGTCCGCGATGAACATCGGGATGAAGAACGGGCTGATCTTGCTGACCCCGCGCTTCTGGTAGATGTCGTGCTGCTCCTCGAAGCTCTTCAGCCCGCCGATGCCGCTGCCGACGATCACGCCGGTGCGGTCGACGTCGAAGCCGCCGTTGGCGAGGCCGGCGTCGTTCATGGCCTCGACCGCCGCGGCGACCGCATACTGCGTGTACGGATCCGCGCGCTTCGCCTCCTTCCGCTCCATGGACTGCAGCGGATCGAAACCCTTCACCTCGCACGCGAACCGCACGGGAAAGGCGGACGCATCGAACTTCGAGATGTTGGATGCGCCGGACACGCCGGCGCGCATCGCGAGCCAGGTCGTCGCAACGTCGTTGCCGAGCGGCGTTACGGCACCGAGACCAGTGACGACGACCCGTCTCCGCACTACGCGCCGACCTTGGTGTTCAGGTAGGCAACGGCATCGCCGACGGTACGCATCTTCTCCGCGTCCTCATCCGGGATGTCGATGTTGAACTCCTTCTCGAATTCCATGACCAGCTCGACGATGTCGAGGCTGTCGGCGCCGAGATCCTCGATGAAGCTCGCTTCGTCGGTCATCTTGTCGCGCTCGACGCCAAGCTCCTTTTCGATGATGTCACGGACCTTCTGAGCGTTGTCAGCCATGAGTCGGACTCCTGTAGTGTTTTTTGACCGCGGGAAAGTTAGCCAAGGATCGAGCAAAATGTCATGTCACGAGCGCAGCAGCGGGCCGGCGTGGGTTCGGTCACATCACCATGCCGCCGTCCACGACGAGGGTCTGGCCCGTGATGTACGAAGCGTAGTCGGACGCGAGGAATGTCACCACACCGGCGATGTCGCGGGGCGACCCGAGGCGTTCCAGCGGAATCTGCCCGGACAGGGCCGCGCGGGCGTCCGGCGTCATGGCCGCCGTCATGTCCGTCTCGATGAATCCGGGGGCCACGGCATTGACCAGCACATTGCGCGACCCGAGCTCCTTCGCGACGGACTTCGTCAGCCCTATCAGTCCGGCCTTGCTGGCGGCGTAGTTCGCCTGCCCCTTGTTGCCGGTGATGCCGACGATGCTCGCGATGTTGATGATCCGGCCCCACCGCCGCTTGATCATTCCCCGCGATGCCGCGCGAATGGCGAGGAAGGCGCCGCGCAGATTCGCGTCGAGCACCGTGTCCCAGTCGTCATCCTTGATGCGAAAGAGAATGTTGTCGCGCGTCAGCCCGGCGTTGTTGACGAGAACGTCGATCTGGCCGAATGCCTTCTCCACGCCATCTACCAGGGCGACGATCGACGCGGGGTCACCGACATCGGCTGCAAACCCCTGCGCTGTGGCACCGATGGCCGCGGCCGCCTCGGCGGCCTTGCCCAGGTCGCGGCCCACGACGGCGACGCGCGCGCCAGCGCCAGCGAGCGATTCGGCAATGGCGCGGCCGATGCCGCGCGTGCTGCCCGTGACGAGCGCGGTGCGCCCCGATAGATCGATGTTCATGCGGTGATGCGTGCGAGAAGTGCGTCCACGTCGGCACCGGTGCCACAGGACAGCACGGTGAGCGCCGGGGCAATCTTTTTCGCCAATCCCTTCAACACCGCGCCCGGACCCATCTCCACGTACAGCGCTTCGGGGTGCAGCATCGCGATGTGCTCCAGCTCGCGAGCCCACTGGACGGGTGCGGTGAGTTGCTCCACGAGGAGTCGACGTGCAAGTGCCGCGCTTTGAACTGGTTGCGCATTCACATTCGCGTAGACTGGAAAGCGCGGATCACCGAAGTGTGCAAGGTCGAGCGCGCTTTCCAGTCCGGCGGCGGCGTCCGCCATCAGTGGCGAGTGGAAGGCCCCGCTCACGGGCAACGCAATGGCCTTCGCGCCGGCTTCCTTCGCCAGCACCATCGCCCGCTGCACGCCGGCGACTTCGCCGCTGATGACGACCTGACCCGGCGCGTTGAAGTTGGCCGGACCCACGAGCCCGGCCTCCGCAGCGGCCTGCTCGCAGATCCGATCGATGGGACGGGTGGGCTGGCCCAGAATGGCCGCCATCGTTCCGGGCCTCCGCTTCCCCGCCTCGAACATCAACTCACCCCGCCGGCGCACGAGTCGCACGGCCTCGGGGAGCGAGAGCGCATCGGCCGCGTGATACGCCGTGAACTCGCCGAGCGAATGGCCGGCCGCCGCCACCACGTGGGGCGCGAGCACGTCTCGCACGACCGCCCACACCGCTGCGCCGTGGGTGAGCAGCGCCGGCTGCGCGTTGTGCGTGAGCGTCAACTCGTCGGCGGGGCCCGAGAAGCAGAGCGTCGAGAGCGGCGCGCCCACCGCGGCGTCCGCCGCGAGGAAGACGTCACGCGCCGCGGAGAACCGCTCGGCGAGCTCCTTTCCCATTCCCGGCGATTGGGAGCCTTGCCCGGGGAACAGCAGGACGACCTGTGGCATCGTGCTAGAAGCGGACGACCATGGAGCCCCACGTGAAACCCGCGCCGAAGGCGACGAACAACGCCGTCGTTCCGCTGGCGACCCGGCCACGTTCGATCGCCTCGTCGAGTGCGATGGGGATCGATGCAGACGACGTGTTGCCGTATCGATCGACATTCACGTAGACCTTGTCCATCGGAATGTTCGCGTGCTTCGCCGTGGCTTCGATGATCCGGACGTTCGCCTGGTGCGGAATCAGGATGTCGATGTCCTGTCCCGTCAGTCGCGCCGCATCGAGCGCACGATCGCACGCGTCCGCCATGGAGCGCACCGCGTGCTTGAACACCTCACGGCCGGCCATTTTCACGTACGTCGAGCGGTCGTCGAGCACGGCCTGCGCGTACGGCACCTTTGCTCCTCCGCTCGGACGCCACAACAGTTCTGCCAGCGAGCCATCGCTTCGCATGTAGACGCTGAGAATTCCGCGATCGGCTGTCGCGGCGCGCTTGAGAACCGTCGCGCCCGCGCCGTCGCCGAAGAGCACGCACGAGGCGCGGTCCTGCCAGTCGACGATCGCACTCATCTTCTCGGCGCCCACCACGAGCGCGGTCTCCACCACGCCGGACGAGATGAGCCCCTCGGCGATCGTCATGCCGTATACCCAACCCGAACAGGCGGCCGAAATGTCGAACGCGGCGGCCCGCGTGGCGCCAAGCTCTGCCTGGAGATCGACCGCCGTGGACGGCAGAAGCCGGTCCGGCGTGGCGGTGCTCAGGATGATGGCGTCGATTTCGCCTGCGGACACGTCCGCCCTCTTCATCGCCGCGCGCGACGCCGTCGCCGCCATGGACATCGTCGTCTCACCCGGGGCTCCGATGTGGCGCTCGACGATGCCCGTTCGCTCGACGATCCAGTCGTGATCGGTGTCGAGGCCGAGCGCGGCAAAGTCATGATTCGACATCACCTTCGCTGGAATCCCGCGTCCCGTTCCCGCGACGTAGGCCACGGGCCGGATCACGCGGCATTCTCCGCGGCCACGCTCAGCCGTTGCCCGATCTGCTCGTTCATGCCGCTGGTCACCGCCTGCACCGCTGCCTTGACGGCATTCTTGATGGCTCGCGGGGATGACTTGCCGTGGGCGATGATGCTGACCCCCTTCACCCCGAGCAGCGGCGCGCCCCCGTGCTCGGAATAATCCAGATGCTTGAGGCCCGCCCGAATGTCATCGGGGTTGAAGCCTTCCTTCTGCAGCGTGTCGACCATGAGCGGCGCGACGCCCTCGTAGAACTTGAGGAGCACGTTGCCCACGAACCCGTCGCACACGACGACGTCGACCGCGTGCTGCTCGGTTCCCCCCGCGGGAAGATCCCGCCCCTCGACGTTGCCGATGAAGTTGAGCCCTGACTGGCGCAGCAGTTGATGCGCCTCCTTCGTGGCCGCGTTCCCCTTTTCCGGCTCCTCACCGATGCTGAGGAGGCCGACGGCCGGGTTCGCGCGACGCATCACGCACTCGGCGTAGGTCGCGCCGAGGCGGGCGAACTGCACCAGCTCCTCGGGCGAGCAGTCGACGTTCGCCCCGGAGTCGAGCACGACGACCGTGCGGCGCGAGGACGGGAAAAAGGTGGCGATGGCGGGACGCTTGAGGCCGGCGTGCAGCCGAAGGATCACCATGGACGCCGCCATCTGCGCGCCGGTGCTGCCGGCCGACACGAACGCGTCGGACAGGCCGTCGGGTTGCAGGCGCAGCCCGACGGCCATGGAGCTATTCGGCTTTCCCCGGACGACCGCGCTGGGCCTGTCGGTCATCTCGATGACTTCAGGCGCTTCGATGATGCTGATGCGGTCGCGATGCCTGGCGTGCGCGGCGAGTTCGCCGTCGAGCAACGCGCGAAGGTGCGCGTCAACGACCGCGGTCTGGCCGACGAGTTGAATGCTGTGGGCTGGATCGAGCTCCGCGAGCGCGAGTAGCGCGCCGGCTACGGTCGCCTGGGGAGCAAAATCGCCCCCCATGGCGTCCAACGCGATCCGCGCCAAGGTCAGGCTTCCTTGGCTGCGACTCGCTGCTCACCCGCGTAATACCCGCATTCAGCGCACACGTGATGAGGGCGCTTCATCGCCTGGCAGCGGGGACATTTCTGGATCGCGATTGCCGGTGCGGTCTTGTGCGTGTTGCGGGCGCGCTTCTTCCGCTTGGATGTTCTGCGCTTCGGGACGGCCATGGTCTGGTCGGAAAAGGATAAGAACCGGGACGACTCAGCCGTGTCCGCCGCGCAGCTTGTGCAGCGTCGCCCAGCGGGGATCCGCGGCGGACGAAGCGCACTCGCAGGGACCGACATTGAGTTCGGCCCCGCACGTCGGGCATAGCCCCTTGCAGTCGTCCCGGCACAACGCGAAGCCTGGGACGTTCAACAACCACTGCTCCCGCACCGCGGGTCGCAGGTCCAACGCTGGCGAGCGATCATCCAGCACGAACACGTCAGGATCATCCTCGACGCCCTCCGAGTCCGCTTCCGCGAAAATCAGATGCGCGTCTTCGGCGACATGACCCGACGCATCGCCAAGGCAGCGACGGCACGGCAGGGCCACATCGCCCTCGATCGTGCCGTGCCAATAGAACCGGCCCGGGCCCGCAGCCGACAACCGCCCTTTCACACGCAATGGCCCCGACGGCACCATGTCCTCCTCGAGCCACACCGGATCGTCGGCCGACAACGTGTCGTCCACCGCCACGGCGCGCTCGGTGAGCGACCGAATGTCAAAGGACAGCATAGCCTACAAAACTACTTGGGGCCGTTGGACTTATCAAGCGGACGCACGAACCGGTGAGGCGTACACCGTCGGACGACCTGACAGTCAGTAGATGAGGTCCGTCTCGGCGAAGAAGAAGCGCGCTTCCCGCCCGGCGTTGTCGTCCGAATCCGACGCATGAATCGCGTTTCGTCCCTTCGACTCGGCGTACAGCTTCCGCACCGTGCCCGCCGCCGCCTCGGCCGGGTCGGTGGCCCCGATCGCGTCGCGCAGTGCCACGACGGCATTCGGCTTCTCCAGGACCATCGGCATGCAGGCGCCCGAGGTCATGAAGTCCACGAGCTCACCGTAGAAGGGTCGCTCCCGGTGCACGGCGTAGAACTCGCCGGCCTGCTGCTTCGTGAGATGCATGACGCGGGCGGCCCTCACCCGAAATCCCCTGGCCTCGAGGAGGGCGATGATGTTCCCGGCCTTCGCCGCGCCGAATGCGTCCGGCTTGATGATCGTGAGCGTGTGCTTGCCTGCCATGTATTGCGTCCTCGTGAATGACCTGGAGTCGAGTGGGCTACGATTCGTCGCCCGATACCTGCGCCTGCGAACCTAAGTGCCGATCAATTTACGAACGATGTCACCACGCGTGAGAAAGCCGACGAGGCGTCCTTCCCGCACGACGGGGACGCGGTCCACATCCTTGTTGCTCATGAGCGAGGCGACTTCAGCGATCGGCTGCTCTGGTGCGACGCAGAGGACCTGGCGACTCATCACGTCGCGCGCCGTCCGAATGCCGAGGGCGAGCGGCGATGCCACTCGTGCATCCGGGCCCGTGAACGCCTGTACATGAAGAAGAAACCGGATCACCTCGCGCTCGCTCACCATGCCGATCACCCGCTGGTCCTCATCCACCACGGGCAGGGCGCCGAGCCCGGTTCGCACGAGTAACCGGGCGACGTCCTTCAGCGGGACGTCCGGAGTCACGGTCAACGGATGGTCGCTCATCACGTCGCGGACGGCGAGTTGCTCCGGAAGTCGGTACTCCGAAAACTGGTCGAGTGCCGCGAGCGCATCCGGGTCGCGCGCGGCGAGGACCGCCTCGAGTACTTCCGGCTTCCGCAGTAGTCGCGCGAAGCCGCCCACCACTTGCAGGTAGCGCGCGGCGTGTCGCGGTGGTGCGGCAATCATGATGACGATGCGCGCGCACTGCTCCTGCTCGTCCGACGCCTGTCGGCAGATGCGGTCAGGAGCGACACCCAGCGCCACCACGAGCTGGCCGACCGCATCCGTGCGGTAATGCAGCAGGAACGCCCGGTTGCCCATGGCCACCGCGTCTTCTGCCCGTCGCTCGGCGACGCGCCGCCGCAACTTCACGACATCAAGGACGCCGTGCGCCGCGGCGAGCGGCTCGAGCAGCAGTGATTCCGCCTCCTGAAGCGTGCGCGCCTCGAGCGGAACCACGAGGCGTGTGGGAGCGAGCACATCGCGCAGTCTCACGACTGGCCCCCGGCGCGTGTCCTCGCACTCACATCCGCGCGCGAAGCTGCTCGACGAACTCGATGGGCCGGCGCGCGATGCCCATCCCCGCCTGCTCGAACGACTCGAGCTTCTCCGCCGCCGTGCCCGCAGAGCCGGAGATGATCGCGCCGGCGTGACCCATCCGACGCCCGGGAGGCGCCGTCTGCCCCGCGATGAACCCGACGACCGGCTTCTTCATCCGAGTGCGCACGAATTCCGCTGCTTCCTGCTCGTCCGTCCCACCGATCTCGCCCATCATCGCTACGGCCGACGTGTGCGGGTCCGCCTCGAACGCAGCCAGGCAGTCGATGAAGCTGGTGCCGTTGATGGGGTCACCACCGATCCCCACGCAGGTGCTCTGGCCCATGCCCGCGCGCGTGAGCTGATACACGACTTCGTAGGTGAGCGTACCCGAGCGGCTCACGACCCCGATGCTTCCAGGTGTGCAGATGCGGCCGGGGATGATTCCGACCTTGCTCTGCCCCGGCGTGATGAGACCCGGGCAGTTGGGGCCCAGCAGGCGGGCGCCCTTCTCCTTCACGAACGGATGAACGCGGGTCATGTCGTTCACCGGCACGCCTTCGGTGATGGCGACGATGAAGGCGATTCCTGCATCGGCCGCTTCCATGATCGCATCGGCGGCATACATCGGAGGCACGTAGATGACCGACGTGTTCGCGCCCGTCGCCTTCACGGCCTCGTGCACGGTATTGAACACCGGGACCGATCCGTCGAACTTCTGCCCGCCCTTACCCGGAGTGACGCCGCCGACGATCCGCGTGCCGTACTCGATCATCTGCTTCGTGTGGAACGAGCCGTCCCGCCCCGTGATCCCCTGCACGATGACGGTGGAATTCCTGTCGATGAAGATGCTCACGCCGCCTTGCCTCCCTTCGTCGCCAGGGCAACGGCCTGCTGCACCGCCTCGTCCATGTCGGACGACGCACTGAATCCATTGTCCTTCAGGATCTTCATGGCGATCTCTTCGTTCGTGCCGGTGAGCCGGATGACGATGGGAATGCGGAGCGGATTCGCCTTTGTCGCCGTGACGATGCCATTGGCGACGTCATCGGTGCGCGTGATGCCGCCGAAGATGTTGAACAGGATGACCTTCACGCTCGGGTCACCCGTGATGATGCGCAGCGCGTTCACGACCTTTTCCGGATTCGACGACCCGCCGATGTCCAGGAAGTTCGCGGGCTCGCCACCGTAGTATTTCACGAGGTCCATCGTGGCCATCGCCAGCCCGGCGCCGTTGACCACGCACCCGACGTTTCCGTCGAGCTTGATGAAGGTGAGACTGGAGTTCCTGGCGTCCACCTCGCTCGGTTCTTCCGCCGTCTCGTCCCGGAGCTTCACGAGATCGGGGTGTCGATCCAATGCGTTGTCGTCGATCGAGATCTTGGCATCGAGCGCGAGCACCTCGCCCGCAGGCGTCACGACGAGCGGATTGATCTCGGCGAGCGAGGCGTCGTGCTTCATGAATGCCTGATACAGCGACATCATGATCTTCGATGCGGCGCGCACCTTCTTCACGTCGTCCGGAAAGAGGAAGAACCCGAGTTCGCTCGCCTGATACGGCTGCAGTCCGTAGCGCGTGTCGATCGGCAACTTCATGATCTTCTCGGGCGTCTTCGCGGCGACTTCCTCGATGTCGATACCGCCAGCCGGGCTCACCATGAACACCGGCTTCCGCGAGGCGCGGTCGAGGATGATGCCGACGTATGCCTCCGACGCGATATCCGCGGCCGCCGTGACGAGCACCTGATGCACCGTGAGGCCGTTGATCTGCATGCCGAGAATCTTCCCGGCAATCTGTCCGGCCTCCGATGCAGTCTTCGCCAGCTTGACCCCGCCGGCCTTGCCTCGACCGCCCGTGTGCACCTGCGCTTTCACCACGACCATGCCGCCGATCTTCCGGGCGATCGCCTCGGCCTGCTCGGCAGTCGTCGCGACGTCGCCCGGGGGAATCGGCACGCCCTCGGCACGCAGCAACTCCTTCGCCTGAAATTCGTGGATGTTCACGCCTTCTCCGCTCTGGTGGTCCATTCAGGGAACAGCCGAGGCAAGCTAGGCCGGCCCGATGCGTCGGGCAAGCTCACGGCGCTGCCTGTCGGAGCGCGGCGCCGAGGGCGTCGAAGGCGCGACCGAATGCGCTCCAGTCTCCGCGCGCGAGGGCACCGCGCATCGTGCGGTAGAGGCTGTCGGTCATCGCACGGAAATCCCGCCGCCCGGGTGCCAGCATCGTTCCCGACGCCGGTACTCCGGCGGCGGCGACGAGCGTGGAACTCACGCGCACGGAGTCGTCGAGGACGGACGCAACCCTCGCCAGTCGAGGACTTCCGCCGGGCCGCCATTGATAGATCGACTGGACGTATGCGGCGCGGCCGGCCACCGGAAGCACGCGCACCGGCGAGCGCACGAGACCGCTCTCATGGCTGGCGGTATCCGCCGACCGGAGCCGGTCGAGCACCCCGCCCCATCGAAGTCCGTCGCTCTCGAGCGGAATCCACGTCGTGGCGCGAAGCGGACCGCTTTCGGAGGCGACGACGCCGCGCACGCGTTCCTGCTCGTCGAGCAGGGGCCAGAGTGTCGCGACCCCCGCACCGGGCAGCGCCACGTGAATCGGCTCGCGCGATGCTGCCGAGTCTGCGCCGTCGGGCGAGGCGAAGTGCCGGAGCTCGAGACTGTCACCGCGAAATCCGGCCAGCGCGAAGGCGAGGGCCTGCGTTCGCGCGCCGTCGCCTGGCGGCGGGAGCGCGATCTGCACCGCGCGCTCCAGCGACGACACGGTCACGAACAAGCGAGGAAACTGCCGCACCCAGCTCGCCGCGACGGGATCCGGCACCGGTACGACCACCAGGCGCACGCGTCCGCTGGGCGCATGCACGAGCGCTGTCGCGGCGTGATGGAGATATCCACGCTCGCTACCGAGCACCGTGAGTCGCTGCGAGAGCGGGTACGCGGTGGACGCCGAGTACAGTTCGATCGCCCAATACAGGGAATCGCCGGCCACCACCGGCACGACGTCGCGACCCTGGACGAGAAATGGTGCCAGCGAGCGGACGCGCTCGCGGACATCCCGTCGCTGCACGATCGTGGGACGATCGAGCGGAATCTCTCCGAAGAGAAGACGAAAATTCTGGAGCGCCCATGCGTGCGCGATGCGAGACGTCGTGGAGGCCATCTCGACACCGACGAGACGACCGAGCGAGTCCGAGACGACCGAATATCCGGGCGCACCGGTGAACACGGCCGGCTCGTCGAGCAGCGACTCGTCGCCGAACCCGGCGCCCGTGCCGCTCCGCACCGGCATTCCGCGCTCGTCGCCGCTGGTTGGATCGAACCGCGTGATGCCCCAGACGTCCCGCGAATCGAGCGCGCCATCGCTGGTGTGCTCCACGAGCAGCGCCGTCAGCACGCCGTCGCGCTCCTGCCACGCCGCGCCATCACCCACGACGCGCACCCGTCGTACGCGCTCCGCGGCGAGCGCCAGCGTCGATCCGTCCCACAGGGACGCACGGCTTGCCGCAGCAGCGATCGAGCGGAAGCCAGCGCCGATGGCTTCGGGTCGCATCCGGTCCACGGCGTACGCGCGTCGGGTGTAGCTGAGCCGAGTCGCGATGTACGGGCTCTCCTGCGCGATCGCGTCGGCCGGACCGACCGAGCGACGCGCCAGGAGCGGGGCAACGGAGCGCGCCAGCACGCTCAGGATGAAGACGGCGCTCACCGCCAGGAAGGCGAGCCGCAGCTGACCCGACCACCCCGCCCACAGGACGACGAACGCGGCGCACAGCGTGACGACCGCCAGCAGGAGCATCGCCGGCACGAGGACGCGATGATCGATCGACGTGAACATGCCGCCCGCGCCGCCGCCCGACGCCACGAGTCGATACATCGCCAGCCGGTAGCTCCATGACAGCAGCAGGAGCAGGACTCCACCAAGCATCACGACGTGTCGTCGGACGTAGGCGGACACATACAGGTGCCCGCGGTCCCAGCGCAGGCTCGGGGTGAGCGCGTACAGGAGCACGACGAGCGCGGTGATGACACCGAACACGAGGATCGACCAGAAATACAACGTCGTTTCGAACGGCAACCGGTAGACGAAGAAACCGAGATCGGCACCGAAGTAGGGATCGGCCTCGCCGAATGGACGACCCATTCGCGCGAGCAACGCCTCGCTCCAGACGTCGCCCGGAAGCATCAACGCCGCACCCACCACGGTCGCGAGGATCGCCGCGGCAAGGAACAGGTAGCGACCGGGCACCTCCTCCCCGATCTCGATGTTGGCGATGCGCCGTGGCAGCACGAGTGACACGACGGAGTGGCGCACGGCGAAGAGATTCACGAACGCGAACAGCGCCGCGACCGCGAACGATCCGGCGCTCAAGGTCAACGTGGTGATCACGCGCGTGCGCCACACGTCGGCGGCGGCGAGCGAGTCATACCACAGGTAGTCGGTGTACAGCGCCGCCACCCAGCGGCCCGACATCAGGAAGAGTGCCGTCGCAGCGAGCGCCGCGAACACGAGTCGACGGCGTGTCACCTCACACCGCGGCACCCTGCTGGCGCAACCACCCCTCCATCTCGGCACGGATGTCGGCGAGGCGCTCCGGCGTGCGAGCTTCGAATCGCGTGACGATGATGGGCTGCGTATTCGAGGCGCGGATCAGTCCCCATCCGTCGCCGAACAGCACACGCACGCCATCGACGTCGATCACATCATGGCGTGCCCGGAAGTGCTCCACGGCCCGCTGGACGAGGTCGAACTTGAGCGAGTCGGCGCAGTCGACGCGGATCTCCGGGGTGCTCACGTACTCCGGCACGTCGGCGAGCAGCTCGCGCACCGTGCGCCCGGAGTCGGCGATGATGCGGAGCAGTCTCGCGGCGCCATACAGGGCATCGTCGTGTCCGTAGAACCCTTCGCCGAAGAACATGTGGCCCGACATCTCACCCGCGAGCGGCGCGTTCGTCTCCTTCATCTTTTCCTTGATGAGAGCGTGACCCGTCTTCCACATCACGGGCACGCCGCCGGCGCGCAGGATCTCGGCGGGCAATGCCTGGCTGCACTTCACATCGAAGATGATGGGCTGCCCCTGACCCGTTCGCGCGAGGACATCGCGCGCGTACAGAATGAGGATATGATCGCCCCAGACGATCCGCCCCGCTCCATCGACCATGCCGATGCGATCCGCATCGCCGTCGAAGGCGAGGCCGATCTCCGCCTGCTCGCGGCGCACCGCGGCGATGAGATCCTCGAGATTTTCCGGAACGGTGGGGTCGGGATGATGGTTCGGAAAGGTGCCGTCACTCTCCGTGAACAGGCCGATGGCATCGAGGCCGAGGGCCGTCATCAGTTGTGGCGCCACCAGCGCGCCCGCGCCATTGCCACAGTCATAGACAACCTTCATCGGCCGGGAGAAACGGCCGATTCGGGCCGCGACGTCGGACACGTATCGATCGATGATGTTCTCGTGCCGCACCGTGCCCGGGGTGCTCGCGTCCGGTGCCTGCCCCCGCCGAATGATGCCGAGCAGGAGCTGAATGTCGTGACCGTGCAGCGAATCGATGCCGAACGACAGCTTGAACCCGTTGTACTCCGCAGGGTTGTGCGATCCGGTAATCTGGATGCCCCCGATCACCTTCAGGTGATGAAGGCTCCAGTAGAGCAACGGTGTCGGCACCACACCCACGTCGACCACATCCACGCCGGCACTCGTGAGCCCGGCGACGAGTGCTTCGCGCAGCATCTCGCCGCTCGGCCGATTGTCGCGACCCACGGCAACCGCCCCGGAAACGCCGCGCTCCCGCATCAGCGACGCGTAGGCAGCGCCGAGCGCATGCGCCACCTCGCCGGTGAGGTCCTGTCCAACGATGCCCCGAACGTCGTTCTGCCGAAAGATCCCGGAGTCGATTGTCATCTGATGTCGTGGGCGCACACCGCGGGGCCGCCGCAGCAAGCCCGCAGGGCTATCGAGTGAGCGTGACGGGGCTCGAGCCCGATCGCGCGGCGCCGACATCGCTGGGCGCCGAGACGCGGGGCTGCCCGACGGCGGCATATCGCACCGCATAGTCGGGCAGGATGCCGAGAATGAGAATCGCGGCGGCACACGCAACCATGACGAATCGTGTCCAGCCCGGCGTGCGAGCTACCACGGCGGCGTCGACGAGGCGCGGCCGCATGAACATCACCATGATCACGTACAGGTAGTATCCCGCCGAGATCACGGTGGTGAGCACGAGTACGACGGACAGCGTGATCTGCGGACTCGGCGCCTGCAGTGCCGCCTTGAGGATGTACCATTTCGCGAAGAATCCCACACCGCCCGCGATCGGGAACCCCATCAGCGCCAGCATGAACACCGACATGCCGACGGCGAGCCACGGCCGAACGGTCCACAGCCCGCTGATGTCATCGGTCGTCACGGGCGCATCGCCGCGAGACATCACGATGATGATCGCGAACGCGCCGAAGGTCGCCAATGTGTACGCCAGCAGATAGAAGAGCATGGCCGAGGCACCCTGCATGGTCCCGGTCGCGATGGCGACCAGAATGAAGCCCGCGTGCGCGATGGACGAATAGGCGAGCAATCGCTTGAGGTTCCGCTGCTGCAACCCGATCGCATTGCCGATCACCATCGTCGCGATGGCAAGTCCGGCCACCGCGCGATGCCAGATACCATACTCGGCGGGAAACGCCTCGATCCACACGCGGAGAAACGCGGCGAACGCCGCGGCTTTCACCGTGGCTGCCATGTACGCGGTCACCGGATTGGGCGATCCGTCGTACACATCGGGTGCCCACATGTGGAAGGGGACCGTCGACACCTTGAAGCCGAATCCGACGAGGAGCAACGCGATGCCGATCAGCAGGATGGGGCTGCTCGACAGGCCGTGCTCGATGACGCGCACCCGGATCTCGTGCAGGCCCGTCGTGCCCGTCGCCCCGTAGACGAGCGCGATGCCATAGAGCAGAAACGCCGTGGAGAACGCGCCCAGCAGGAAATACTTCAGGGCGCCCTCGGCCGAGCGCTCGCTACGCCGATTGATACCGGCGAGGGCGTAAACCGCCACGGACATCAGTTCGATGCCGAGGAAGACGATCATGAGGTCGCGCGCGGCGGCCAACAGCATCATCCCCGACGACGCGAGCAGGATGAGGACGTGCGTTTCCGCAGTCGTGGTGCCGGACCGATCGTTGTCGTCGATACCAAGCGCGAGCGCCCCGATCGTCCCGAGCAGGATGATGATATCCACCATCCAGCGGAAATTGTCGACCGCGATGGGACCATCACTCGCCGACGGACGGCTGAACATCATCAGGATCAGGGTCACCAGTGTGACAACGGACAAGCCGATCGAGAGAACGCCGATGGTGCGCTGGTGCGCCGCCGACTCTCGCCGCCAGACGGCCACGAGCAGGAGGATCATCGCGCCCGCCATGAGGACCAGGTCGGGAAGCAGTGCCGCGGACAGGTGGGCCGGATTGGCGAGATCGTAGTAGCGCATCAGCGGCCCTCGCCGGGTGCCGACGGCGCACCGGCCATCGACATGGCGGCCCGCGTCTCGACGATCCGGACGAATTGCTCGGCCGCTGGCTGCATGCGACGGAGCACCGGTGCCGGGTAGACGCCCAGCCAGATGATGCCCGCCACCAATGGCGCCACGAGCAGCAGCTCACGACGATTGAGATCGGGGATGTGTTCGTTCACCGGCTTGTCCAGGGCATTGAAGAGAATCCGCTGGATGGCCCACAGCAGGTAGGCAGCCGCGATGATCACGCTCGTGGCGGCGATGAGCGAGAGGATGGGGAACGTGCGGAACGAACCGAGCAGCACAAGGAATTCCCCGATGAACCCGTTCGTCCCTGGCACGCCGATCGAGCTCAATGCCACCAGCGTCAGCACCGCGGCGAACATCGGCACCACGCGGGCGATGCCACCGTAGTCCTCGATGAGCCGCGTGTGACGGCGCTCGTAGATCATCCCGATGAGAAAGAAGAGCGCCCCAGTGGAGAGGCCATGGCTGATCATCACCATCAGCGCGCCTTGCACGCTCTGCACGGTGAGGGCGAAGATGCCCAGCATCACGAAGCCCAGATGGCTGACGGAGCTGTACGCCACCAGCTTCTTGAAGTCGGGTTGCACGAGCGACACGAGTGCGCCATACACGATACCGATCACGGCGAGCACGAGGATGAGCATGCGGACCGTGGGATCCATCGCCGCGCCGGGAAACAGCGGGACTGCCAGGCGGATGAAGCCGAAGGTGCCGAGCTTCAGCATGATCGCCGCCAGCACCACCGAGCCCGCCGTCGGCGCCTCGACGTGTGCGTCCGGCAACCAGGTATGGAAGGGAAACATCGGAACCTTCACCGCGAATGCGAGGAAGAAGGCGCCGAACAGCCAATACGCCGCGGACGGCTCGATCCGCGCCGTGGACATGATGACGTCGTACGAGAAGTTCGGTATGCCCGTCAGCGGATCCTGCGCCGCGAGTCCCAGATACACGATGGCGACGAGCATGAGCAGGGAGCCGATCATCGTGTAGATGAAGAACTTGAGGCTGGCATAAATACGTCGTTGCCCACCCCAGATGCCGATGATGAAGTACATCGGCACCAGCATGACCTCCCACATCGCGTAGAACAGGAAGAGGTCGAGCGACATGAAGACGCCCAGCATTCCCGTCGTCAGCACCAGCAGAAGCGCGTAGTACGCCGCCGCCTTCCGCCGGATCGACGTCGCACTGCCGAAGGAGGCAAGGACCATGATGAAGGTGGTGAGCAACACCATCATCAGGGCGATGCCGTCCAGCCCGAGGGTGAACCGCACGCCCCACGCTGGAATCCACTGCACATCGAACCGCTGTTGCCAGCCCGAGGTGGCCGGATCGAACGACCACCAGAGGCCGACCGAGAGAAGAAACTCGAGCGCGAATACGACCGTCGCCAGCGTCGCCGGCCGGCGGGCGCGTCCGGTCGCGACTTCGTCCTCATCGT
>JAJAYP010000107.1 GCA_026786185.1 Gemmatimonadaceae bacterium | reverse complement strand
CGTGGCCAGTAACCGAAATCATGATAGCACGAGTGTTGTTTTTTCACCGCGGAGTGCGCAGAGGTGCGCAGAGGAACGTCATCCGCCGTTGCGTGGTGACACGAGCGGAGCCGGGCGCCACGTGCCCATGGAATTTTGCGGTCACCGGCTGTCCTCCGCGTTCCTCTGCGCCCTCTCCGGTCATGTTCTCGTTGTTGCTCTAGCACGAGAGTTGCCTTTTTTACCGCGGAGTGAGCAGAGGTGCGCAGAGGAACGACATCCGCCGTTGCGTGGTGACACGAGCGGAGCCGGTCAAACGTGCCCAAAGAATCTGCGGTCACCGGCTGTCCTCCGCGCTCCTCTGCGGCCTCTGCGGTCATGCTCTCGTTCTTGCTACCGAAACTTCGGTTACAGTTCACCAGCTCGCGGACCGCACTTCGCCGACGACCTCGCCGCGGCTGTTCCGCACCGGCCGCTGCTTGAACTCGGCCAGCCGCTGCGGGAGCAATTCGGGCAGTGCACCCAGGTGCTGCAGCACGGCCAGCACGGCGGGAAACTGGGCGCGCTGGGCGCCGTCCTCCACCTTCACCGCGAACCCGATTCCGTCGTCGATGATGGCGACCGAATGGATGCCTTCGGCGCCGATCTTCGCGATCACACGGCCTTCCGTCGCCTCGATGAGGGCGGAGTCGAAGCGATCGGTACCGCCGATGAGAAACGGGCGCGTCTGCATCGCGTGCACGATGCGCATGGCCGTGGGCGATGCGCGTCGCACCGCATCGGCCAGGCGGGCATATGCCCGCGCCATCGCGGACAGCGGCAACGAGAACACCACGCAGCCGCAGCCGTCCACCGCCTGCCCGATCTGCGACGCGTCCAGACCGGTCCACCTGGCGACTTCGTCGAGACACCCGCGCTGCACCGGATGGTCCTGCCGTTCATAGCCGAACGCGGGCCATCCCGAGCTATGGGCGCGCGCGAGCATGGCGGCATGCTTGCCCGAGCAGTTGTTGTGGAGGCGCGTGGGATGACCACCCTTGTCCCGGAGCGCCTTCTGGCCACGCTGCGCGAGGGGATCGTGCGGGCCGCACGCGAGGTCGCCCACTTCCATCCCGATGGACGTCAACATCTCCTCGGCCAGCGCGACATGTTCCGGCTCGCCGCCGTGCGAGGCTACCGCGAGTGCGAGTTGATCGTCGCCCCAGCCGATGCGGTCGAACCCCCCGTCGTCGATCAGCGGCATGACCTGGAACGGCTTGGCGCAGGAGCGCCAGTGCGCGACGCGCTCCCAGTCGCCCGCCGCCGCGACGATCGTTCCCGACGCGTCGGACACGGCTGCGTGCACGCGATGCAGCGATTCCACGGTGCCACCGCGCGTGACGACCACGTCGAGCGAAAGCTTGTCCATTCGCAGGGAGCGGGTTGGGGACCAGAAAGGTAACCCACCCGAGCAACCAATTGGGTGCCGCCCGAGATGCTACCGCCGCGCCGTGAGCAGGATCCCAACGAGCACGACCCCGCCGCCCACCAGCGTCGCCGGCGACGGCACCTCGCGGATACCGGGCAACAGCGCAGCGATGATCGTCGCCCCGAGCGGCTCCCCCAGCAGGGTGAGGTTGACGACGTAGGCAGGAGAATGCTTGAGCGCCCAGTTGAGCCCTGTGTGGCCGAGCAGCATGGGACCAGCGGCGAGCGCCGCGAAGATCGTCAGCTCGCGCATCGGTTGAGGCGCAAGCGGCGCGCCCGCGAGCGCCGCAAGCACGAGCAGCACGATGAAGCAGGTGCCGTACACGAGGCCGACGTAGGGCCAGAGATCGAGCGAGGCGCGAAGCCGGCGTCCGGCGACGAAGTAGATGGCTGCGGTGAGTGCGCCTCCGAGAGCGAGCATGTTGCCGAGGAAGGCGCGTGGATGTACGGTCGCGTCGGACGCAGCGCTCGCGAAGGAAGGCGAGGCGACGATGAGCGCGCCGAGCATGGCGATCGCGATGCCGATCCACTGGCGCCGGGTCGGCTGCTCGCGCAGCCAGACCACTGAAAGGAGCGCCACCACCACCGGCTGGGTGTTCACGAGCACGACGGATGCCGCAACGCTCGTGAGCGCAATGGAGCTGTTCCAGCTCCAGAAGTGGAGCGCGAGCATGCTGCCGGCGCCCACCGCGATCGTCAGTTCTCGGCGCGTGACCGCTTTCCATTGTCGCCACTGGCCCGTGATGGCGAGCGCGATCGCGATGACGACAAGGGAGAAGCCAAGGCGCCACGACGCGATGGACAGCGGATGCGCGCTCGAGAGGCGGACGAGCGGGCCAGACGTGGAGACGCCGAGCAGCGCGAGCGCCAGGACGACGGGCGCCCGCCGATCCCGGCGCGTGATTACCGCGTCGGGTGTGGCGGCGTCAGGCGACGCTGGTGCCCTCGCGTCCGTAGCGGTCCTTCACGCGCACGACGTCGTCGAGGTGGGGCGTGCTCGCCTCGAGCACGTCGCAATCGGTGACGGCCTCCATGTAGTGGATCGTGCCAGGCGTGATGCGAAAGGCAGCGCCCTTCTGGAGGCGCATGTCGACGAGTTCCGTGCTGCCCTCGAGCTGAACCCAGTACTTCAATTTGCCGGAGAGGAGGTAGACCGTCTCGTCCTTCTTTTCGTGGTACTGGACGGAGAGCGCCTGGCCGGCCGTGATGTGGAGGATCTTGCCGACGTACAGGTCGTTGGATGCCCAGATGGTTTCATGACCCCAGGGCTTGGGGACGTGGATGACCTTCGTGGGGCCGCTCATGCGTGCTGTTGGTTCACGCGGTGCCGGTGCGCGTGCGTCGGCATCAGCGCCTGATCGCGATGATGATCGCGACCGTCGTCGAAAGAATCGATGCGACCGCTCCGGCAATCGCCAGGTAATCCTTGCGATCGGCGGGATCGCGGTCGGGCACCGTGACCACCGCACCCGCCTTCGGTACCGGAATCGCGTCAGTCACCAGTCGACGGCGCCGGATGCTTTCGAGCTTGCCGCTGGGCTGCGTGACGTACGAGCGGTTCTCGTCCGCGACCCGGGAGCCTCCGCCCGCCGCGGCGATGTAGTAGTAGATGTCACGGCCGGGTATATACGTGACGTTCGCGGGTGCATTCACCGCACCCTGCACACGCACGATGGGATTGAAGCGGAGGATTGTGATCTCGTCGCCGTCTTCCAGCGCCAGGTTGTCGCGGGAGCGTGGATTGCGCAGCGCATTGGCGAGATCGAGTCCGATGCGTCCATTCGTTGCTCGCGTCCGCGTGATGCTGTCCTGCACGAGACTGCCGGCGAGATTGTCCTGCTGTTCACTGGCCACGGTGTAGGTGGCCGGCCCCTTCCGGACGAACAGGATGGCGTCGGGCTGCGCTTCCTCGGTGAGACCACCGGCGCGCACGACGACGTCGCGCAGCGATTCTCCCTTCGAGCGCAGCGCGTACGCACCGGGATACCGAACCTCGCCGGACACGATCACCGTGCGCTGGTACTCGAAGTTCGCCTGCCGCAGGATGAGGACGTTGTCGTACGGCTGCAGCGTGAAATCCGCCGCACCGGACGCCAGCGCCGGCAGCCCCGGCGGCCCGTTGTACGATTGCCCGACACGCCGCTCGAACAGGTACGTGGAGTCGAGCGGCACGCGAATCGTCACGGCCGTCTGCCCGGCGCTTCGGTCCTCGGGCAAGCGCGCAACTTCCGCCTCGCGCAACGACGCTCCCTCCTTCACGCCGCCACCCAGCAGCACGAGGTCGCGCACCGTCATCCCCTCGCGGTACAGAAATCGGCCCGGCTTGTTGACGTGTCCGGCGATGGCGACATAGCGTGTCGGCCGGAACGACGTGACGGAGAACACCTGGATCTGGTCGTCCTCGCGCAGGTCGATATCCGTTTCGGGCGTGCCGCTGGCGTTGAGCAGCCGGGCGCGAAGCTGTACGCGCGTGGAGTCATCCAGCAGACGCGTGATGAGGACTTCGCCCAGGTACGTGTCGGCCTTCACTCCCCCGGCGCTCCGCAAGGCGTCGGACAACTTCATGCTGGGCGTGAGCCCCTGCGGCCCGGGCGTGTTCACGTTCCCCTGCACGACCACGCGGTTCCGCACACGATCCGTGATGGGGAAGACCCGCACCACGTCGCCATTCTGCACTGGCACTCCCGCGCCGGTGGCGAGCGACGCCGACGTGACGTCGATCGTGGTGCGGTCGCGACCGTCCACCGTTCGCTCGGCGGCGGGGAGAATTCGCTCGACGAGAATGCGGCGCT
>JAJAYP010000106.1 GCA_026786185.1 Gemmatimonadaceae bacterium | reverse complement strand
GGGCGTTCCCGCCCCCGCCGGCAGGGTGAACCGCTCGGTCACCGTCACCGGCGTGCCGTTGGTCCGCTCGTAGCTCTTTGGCCCCCACACCGTGAACGTCGGATCGGGCGCCGTGACGACGCTGAGCGTCAGGTGCGAGCCGGCCGTGCCCTGCACCGTGGCGACGAGGGTGTTCGTGCTCGTCGGCACCGTGATCGACGCGAAGAGCGACGCGCCGCTGCCGAGCGCCGCGAGCTCGGCGCTCGTGACGACCGTGGCGCCGTTGAGCTGCACCGTGCCGGTGCTCACCCGTGCGCCGCCATCCGTCGCGCCATTCTCCACTCGAAGTAGATAGCGCCGCCCGGCGTCCGCCGTCGGCACGGCGAACTGCTCCACCGTCGTCGCCGAGGCGCCGGTGGGTGTGGCGGCCTGCTTCGGCCCGAACACGACGATGGTGTCGCCCGGCGCGGCAACGCGCGTCGTCTCGCCGCGGGCGAGCGCGCGCATCGCGCGGGTGAGCCAGTCGCGCAGGTCGGCGGCGGGGCCGGCACCAGCCGAGCGAGCGAGCGCGGGGACGACGCCGAGGGCGAGGAGCAGGACGGCAGTGAGTGCGAGCACGCCGAGACGGGCGCGCGCGACGCGGCGGGAGAGCGACATGTAAACGCGGGGAGGCGCGGGGAGGGGGCCGGGTGGGCGGGCCAATATCTGCGCTACCGCGTCATTGCGCCGTCACTCAGTGGGCAAGGTTGGTAGGCGGTGGGCAATGAACTCGCGCCCACGTGCCCTGCGACCGGCGCGATACACGCCAGTCCCTCGACGAACAGCTCCACGAGATACGTCAATCCCCCGTCCTCGCGCAGCTCGCGCGGCGTGACGCCAGCGTATCGCCGCAGCATGCCACGCAGCGCGGATCCGGACGCGAAGCCCAGGGCGTGCGCCGCCTGCTCCACCGGCCGCGCGTCATCGACCAGCAGCTTCGCGGCGAGGAACAGACGGCTCCAGCTGATCAGCGCGGCCGCCGACGGCACGCCGGCGCGCTGGAGGCGGTGGCCGAGCGTGCGCCGCGGCAGGTGCAACGACTCGGCGAGTCGCGCGACGTCCGGAAGCTCTCGTGCCTGGCGGATGCAGTAGTCGAGCGCATCGTGCACCAGGCGCGGCACTCGGCCGCCGAGCGCTCGCGCGACCTCGTCGGAGACACAGTCGGTCTCCGCCTCCACGAGCAGTTGGTCGAGCATGGCGCCGATGTCGTCCACGCCGCGCAGCGCCAGCGCGCTGACGCCGGCCCGCGCGGCGACCATGAGGTGGCGCGAGGCGTGCGCTTCCACCCAGCAGTATCCGATCATCGGCAGCGCGGGCCGGCGCGACCGGAGCTCCCGCACCGCCGCGGCGGCGCCGGCACCGGTCTCGTCGCTGAACTCGCAGATCACGGCGCTCGGCATCGTGTGCGCGACGGCGTCAGCGAGATCGCGCGGACTCGAGACGAGGCGCCGCTTCGCGCGGCGGCCGACGGACGTGATGATCCGCGCGCGAGCGTCGGAGCTCGCGACCAGTGCCACGATGTCGAGCATGGTAGGTGGTGCCGGACAGGGGTGGGGTGTGCGCTCGCGTACGTCGGTGGGGGGGTACCGGACCTGCGTCGCACCCGGCCGCGATGCGCAACACAGCATCCGCTTCGGCCGCCGCCAAGCTACCATCCCGTGCCAGGCCGAGGTTGCGCTTGATAAGAATTTCCTTAGCATCGGTCGCTCCGAGCTGCCGGTGCTGGCTCCCTCCACGATCCGACCTTCATGCCGAGCCAGCCCGCCGTTGGGAGGTCATCGTCGTCACCCGAGCGGAACACACGTGGTCCGACATCGCGCGCTGGCTCGCCGACGATTCCACCAGCGTCATCCGGTGTGACGATCCGTCCTGCCTGACGACGGAAGAACGGCCGGACGTCCTCGTCTTCGACCGCGAGCTGATGACTGGGGCCAGCGACATGCTGCTGCGGATGCGGCGTCGTTGGCCCACGGTGATCATCGTCGTCGTGGACGCCGCCGACGACACCGACGTCGGCCGGCTGCTCGACGCGGGGGCCGACGACGCGGTCGTCAGCTCGTCGCCGCTGCTGGCATCTCGCCTGCACGCCGTCACCCGGCGGGCGCGCACGCTGAATGCCGGCAGCCGGATCGCCATCGGCGACGTCCTGTTTGACCGGGAGTCGCGCCGGGTGTGGTGCGCCGGGCGCGAGGTGGAGCTGACGCGCACGGAGGAGTCGTTCCTCGACTGCCTCTTCTGGCACGCCCCGCGCCCCGTCAGCGTCACCACCCTCACGGACTTCGTGTGGGGTGACGAGGTATCACCGGAACGGCGAGCCATGGTGCGCGTGTACATCGGCTATCTGCGCACCAAGCTCGAGGCGAGTCGGCGGGTAGTGATCCGCACGGTGCGCGGAGTGGGCTACGCCTTCGCGGCCCGGTGATTTATTGTTGCGGAGCGTGCTTTCTGGCAATAATATAATGTCTTGATATATTATTGGCTTACACAATTGAGAACGAGCCTATTTATGCCAATAATATAATGTCTGGCTATATTATTGCCTCTGCCACGAACCCATGCGCCAGCGGACCTACCATACGAAACTGTACGAGATCGCCGAGGCCCAGCTCGGGTATTTCACGGCCGATCAGGCACGTGAGGCCGGGGTGATCCCGATCCGGCTCGTGCAACTCGTCAAGACCGCCGACATCGAACGCGTCAGCCGAGGCGTGTACCGCCTGACCCGGTTCCCCGCGTCGGCACTCGGGCAGTTCATGGAGGCCACCCTCTGGCCCCAGGTGCGACGTCCCGGAACCCGCGGCGTGCTCTCGCATGAGTCGGCGCTCTCGCTCTACCAACTCTCGGACACGAACCCCGCGAAGGTGCACATCATCCTCTCGCCCACGATGCGTATCCGCCGCGAGATCCCGAAGTATCTCGCCATTCACTACGCCGCCCTCGGACTTCAGGATGTGAAGCTCGTGGAGGGAATCCCCGTCACGACGCCGGAGCGGGCAATCCGCGACGTGCACGCGAACCACCTCGGACAGGCCCTGGTACGACAGGCGATTGCGGACGGCCGACGCTCGGGACACCTCACGTTCGAACAGAGCGACCGACTCGAGCGCGAGCTGCTCGACGACGGTCGCCATGCCGGAGTCGCCAGCAGCGAGTGATGACCGGACCGCGGCGCGGGGGCGAAGCACGCATGGCCGCCTCCGCTCGAGCTCCCCGACCACTGGCGGAGCGAATACACCACGCTTGCCACGAATCTGGGCCTTCCGGTAACCGATGCGGCCAAGGCGATGGCACGGGTTCGCGCAATGGTGGCACGAATCCAGGCAGCCTCATAGCGTCGGCATACCGATGCGACTTTGACCCCTTGATCTCGGCGCCCTTAGCTTTCACGGTCAAGTACCGCGACCGTCCGACCGTCCGACTGTCCGACTGTCAAACACTCCACTCGAACGAACTCCAATGCAGCTCGCGATGATCGGCCTGGGCAAGATGGGCGGCAACATGACGGCGCGACTGATGCGCGACAAGCATTCCGTCGTCGTGTACGATCGCCAGGCCGAAACGGTGGCCAAGTACGTGGCCCTCGGCGCCAAGGCCGCCACCGACCTCACCCACCTCACGGGTCAGCTCTCCGGTCCGCGCATCGTCTGGATCATGGTGCCCGCCGGCAAGCCGGTGGACGAGACGATCGCCGCGCTGCTGCCCGGCCTGTCGCCCGGCGACATCATCATCGACGGCGGCAACTCGAACTACAAGGAGACGCGCGCGCGCGCGGAGCGACTCGCACACAACAAGATCCACTTGATCGACGCCGGCACGAGCGGCGGGATCTGGGGGCTGGAGAACGGCTACTGCCTCATGGTGGGCGGCGAGCCGGCGCCGGTAAAGATCTGCGAGCCCATCTTCCTCTCGCTCGCCCAGAAGGGCGGCTACATGCACGTCGGTCCGCCCGGTGCGGGGCACTACGTGAAGATGGTGCACAATGGCATCGAGTACGGCATGCTCCAGGCGTTCGCCGAGGGCTACGAAATCCTCGGCAAGTCCAGCAAGTACACGGAGCTCGACCTGCACGGCATCGCCGAGCTCTGGCAGCATGGCAGCGTCGTGCAGTCGTGGCTCAACGAGCTGGCGGTGCTCGCCTTCGCGAAAGACCCGAAGCTCGAGAAGCTCAAGGGCTACGTCGCCGACTCGGGCGAGGGACGATGGACGGTGGCCGAGGCGATCGAGGAAGATGTCCCGGCCCCGGTGATCACGCTCTCGCTGCTGATGCGTCTCCGCTCGCGGCAGGAAGACTCGTTCGGCGCCAAGGTGATCGCGGCGCTGCGCAACGAGTTCGGCGGGCACGCGGTGAAAGGCTCGTGACCGGTCCCCTCGCTGGACATGTGCGGGCCTCGAAGGTGAGCGGGCAGTACGGCGTTGTGCCGGGCGCACCGGCCGAGCAGGCCGACCCGTGCACGATGGTGATCTTCGGCGCCACGGGCGACCTGACCAAGCGCAAGCTGTTCCCTGCACTCTATCAGCTCGCGGCGGAGCATCTCCTTCACCCGAACTTCGCCGTGCTCGCGGTGGGCCGCGAGCCGGCGGAGACGGACGACACATTCCGCGAGCGCATCCGGCTGGCGCTCGTGGATTCCGATGAGGTGAAGCACTTCAACGACGACGTGTGGAAGCGGCTGGCCGCGCGCACATTCTACGCGGGCGGCGATGCGAGTGATGCGTCGGCGTACGAGCTGATCAAGCGCCGTCTCGTGGAGATCGAGGAGTCGCGTGCGGAGACGGAGCGCAACCGGTTCTTCTATCTGGCGGTGCCGCCGAGCGTGTTCGAGCCCATCGTGCGTCACCTGTCCAGCAGCGGTCTCGTGCCCAAGCACGACAACCCGAAGGAGCGGCCGTGGGCGCGCGTGGTGGTGGAGAAGCCGTTCGGCCACAGTCTCGACACGGCGAAGTCGCTCAACGCGCTCGTGCTGTCGATGTTCGCCGAGCATCAGGTGTACCGGATCGACCACTACCTGGGCAAGGAGACCGTGCAGAACGTGCTCGTGTTCCGCTTCGCGAACACGATTTTCGAGCCGCTCTGGAACCGCAGCCACATCTCGCACGTGCAGATCACCGCGGCGGAGGAAGTGGGCGTCGAGGCGCGCGGACGGTATTACGAGGAAGCCGGCGTCGTGCGTGACATGTTCCAGAATCATCTGCTCCAGCTGCTCGCGCTGACGGCGATGGAGCCGCCGTCGTCGATGACGGCGAACGCGGTGCGCGACGAGAAGGTGAAGGTGCTCAAGTCGATCCGGTGGCTCACGCCGGAGAGCATTCCATCGAGCACGGTGCGCGCGCAGTACGCGCCGGGCACCATCCGCTCCAGGGCGGTGACAGGGTATCGCGCCGAGCCGGATGTGGCCGAGGACTCGCACACGCCTACGTTCGCCGCGGCGCGTTTCTACGTCGACAACTGGCGCTGGCAGGGTGTGCCGTTCTACGTGCGCAGCGGCAAGCGGCTGGGCAAGCGCGTGTCCGAGATTGCGGTGCAGTTTCACGCGCCGCCGCACCTGATGTTCGGGGGTGGCGAGGGGCACGCGCCACTTCAGGCGAACACGCTGGTGATGCGGGTGCAACCCAACGAGGGCATCTCGCTCAGCTTCGAGGTGAAGGTCCCTGGCGCCGCGGTGGCGATGACCCAGCACGTGGAAGTCGCGCCGGTGGAGATGGACTTCACCTATGCCGAGGCATTCGGCGAGACGGCGGCTCCGGCGTACGAGACCCTGCTGCTGGACGTCATGATCGGCGAGATGACGTTATTCCTGCGCAGCGACGAGGTGGAGGCGGCGTGGAAGATCATCGATCCGCTGCTGTGCTTCTGGGAGGAGCACACGCCGAACCCGATGGCGACGTACGCGGCGGGAAGCTGGGGACCGGACGAGGCGGATCAGCTGATCGCGGCGGATGGAGCGGCATGGCGAACGCCATGACGCGGTCGTGAGAAGGGCAGGAGGAGAGGGCTGAAGCTGGGGGCTTGAAGCGGGAAGCGGTGAGCGGTGAGAGCCGGTCACTCATTGCCCACCGCTCATCGCTCCTCGCTGCCGGCTCATCGCTCTCCTGCTGCAGTCGCGCAGCTCACTCCCGCCGCACCCACGATCAGCCCGCCGACACGATCTCGACGACGCGACGCTCGCGCGCAGAACGGAATGCCGCCTCGATGACGTCCAGCGTCGCGACCGCATCAGCGACGAGCACGGGTGGCGGCTCGCCGGCGCGAATGGCCCGCTCCACTCCGGCATAGAACGCGGGATATGCGCCCGGCAACGTTGGATGC
>JAJAYP010000105.1 GCA_026786185.1 Gemmatimonadaceae bacterium | reverse complement strand
GCTCGCCGTGGCCGCGCTGGATCGGGTCCGCGCGTGGGGCGTCGGACCCCGGGTGGTGCTCGCGGACGCGGGCTACGGCCCGAGCCACGAATTTCGTGCCGCGCTCTCGACGCGCGGGTACCCGTACTGTGTCCAGGTCGCGCCCAGCGTGAAAGGCTGGTCTGAGGCCCCCGCCCCCACCGGCCCGCCGCCCTACGCGGGGCGGGGACGGCCGCGACGGCGTGTCCCCCGTGCCGACCTGCCCGAGCCGCTCGCGCTCGATGAGATCGCCGCGACGCTGCCCGCCGAGGCGTGGCGCACGGTGACGTGGCGCCAGGGCACCAAAGGCGCACTCCGCTCCCGCTTCGCGCAGACGTCCCTCTGGCCCTCGCACCGCTGGACGACCACGCGCGCGCTGCCGACCGCCCCCGTCACGCTGCTGATCGAATGGCCGCGCGGGGCCGACGCGCCGACGCACTACTGGCTGGCCGACCTCCCGGGCGAAGCGCTCGGGCTCCGTCGCGCGGTCCGACTCGCGAAAGGGCGCTGGCGCATCGAGCAGGATTATCGCGAACTCAAGGACGAACTCGGCCTCGATCACTTCGAAGGCCGCTCGTGGCCCGGGTGGCACCATCACGTCACCCTCGCCTCAATGGCGTACGCCTTTCTCGTCCTGGAAACGTTGCGCGGGAAAAAACACTCCTGACTGGACGCTGCCGGCGATCCGCCGCCGACTGCAGGCGCTGTTGATCCGACTCGGGGACTGGTGCCCGACCTGCGCGTGCCTGGTGTGATACTTCCTAACTTAACCTAGTAGTACTAGTGAACTGTAACCGAAGTTTCGATAGCAAGAACGAGAGCATGACCGCAGAGGCCGCAGAGAAGCGCGGAGGACAGCCGGTGACCGCAGATTCTTTGGTCACGTGTGCCCGGCTCCGCTCGTTTCACCACGCAACGGCGGATGTCGATGCTCTGCGCAGCTCTGCGCACTCCGCGGTGAAAAAAACTTCACTCGTGCTGGCATGATTTCGGTTACTGCCCACTAGAGCCGGCGCAGGGTGATGTCGCTACGGTCGCAGCGCGAGCGTCACGTAATACGCCCACTTTTTCTTGACTGGCTCGTCCACTGCGCGTGCCACGCCGGTGCGGGCGAACACGTCCGGAGTGCCGAGGGCGGCGATGGCCGGCAGTCGCTGGCTGATCTCGGCTCCGTAGCTGCGCAGGGGGTTTCGGTAGAAGTCGGTGCTCGCGCCGGCGTAGAAGAACTCGATGGAGGATATCGGCACGCCCACGCGGTACGCCGTGAACGAGGAGCCCGCGGCACTCCCCAGCGGATACGCCGCCGCTCCGACTCGTCGTGCGTCGTACAGCGAATCGATGAGCGGCGAATCGAACCCGCCAACGACGAATCGCTCGGCGACTCGGCCCTCGCCGCCGCCGACCGTTCCGAAGGCGACGCGAATGTTCGTGAGCGCCCGTGTTCCCCTGCCCGTTCCGAATGAGGCGGCGCTTCGCTGACGGAGATATGCGCCGCCGCGGGTTCGCCCCGCCTCGCCCACGAGCGAGAACTGCTCCTCGAATCGCACGTCGTCATCGCGCTGCCGCAACACCGTTCGCGCCGAGGCGAGCGCCGCGGTGCGCGCCGCACTGAGCTGGCCCGACGGACGCTGACGCTCCGCGAGCAGCGCGACCGCTCCGAACAGGTCGTATCCGTCCCCGACGCGCATTCGTTCGGCACGCAGCGCGCCGCCGGCCCGTGACAAGTCGAGGCCGAGCTCCGTGGCGGCGTCGAGCTCCCGCGATGGCGCCTCGTGGGACAGCCAACCGGTGACGCCGAACTCGGTGCGCTGGCGGCGTGACGTGATGGTGAGTGCGCCTCCCGCCGGGAGCGCGGCACTCCCCGCCGATCCGAGCAGCGCGACCCCAAGTCGACCCACCGGATCGCTGCGCACGATCGCCAACTGCGTCGTGGTGCCTCCGAACCCGGTGATCGACCCCGGCACGAAGCGAATGCGCGCCGGACCCGCACCGTAGGCCCGTTCCTGCGGAACGGCGCCGAGCGCCGGCCGGAGCGACGAGTCCTCCGAGGTACGCGAGACGCGCGGAGGCAGGACGGGCGACGCGCTGTCGTCGAGCGCGCGAACGAGCGAACCGGCGAGCACGTCCGCTGCACGCGATCCACTGTCCGGCTGAATGCGGCGCAGATCGTAGCCCTTGCCGTGCAGCGAGAGGAACCACACCGCGCCGTCGGGCGCCACGTCGGCGGCGACGGCCGCGCCGGTGACGCTGGTCAGGGACGCTGGCGCTGCTGCCTCGTCGACGAGGCGCTCGAGATTGGCGATGCCACCGCGCTCGGAGGTGGTGATGATGGTGCGTCCATCGCGCGCGAAGGTGGCGTCGTAGCGGGTGACACCGTCATTCGGGTCGGCGTAGCGCAGAGCGCCAGTGAGCGGCGAGACGCGCGCAATGCGCCAGCGGTCGTCGAACTGTTCCGCGACGACGATCTCACCGGTCGTCTGCGACACGCGTGGGCGGTAGTAGTTGCGCGTAACGCTTCCCGGTTTCACCACGCGCACCGCTCCCGTGGTGAGATCCACCCGCACGAGATCGCACCAGCCTTGTGCGCAGCGCGTCGCCGCCGCCCAGCGTCCGTCGGCCGAGGGATCGGCATCTCGGAGGGCCGCGCGACGCGTGATGCGCGTCAACGCACCGTTTTCGGCGTTCCACACGTAGAGATCGGGACGCAGCGTCCCGTCAGCCGCCGGCGTCGACCGCGTGACGAGCAACCGCTTCGAATCACCGAACCAGCGCGGCGTCTCGTATGGCGCCCCGTCACGGGCGACAAGCGTGATCACGGGCCTCCGTGGGACGGGCAATGTGGGGCGGTCGGGCACATCTTCCGGATCGCGCTTCGCGCGGGCAGCGCGGAGGCGTGCGGCCGCCGTGTCGGGTTGTTCCGCTGTGCGCCACACCACGAGTTCGCTCGGCGCATCCGTGCGCCGGATCGTCAGCGCGACGTGCTGTCCATCCGGCGACACGGCGGGATCACCGGTGTTGCGAATCAGACGTTGGATGAGCGTGCCACGCCGGGTGCTGTCGCCGCCCACCGCGCGCTCGACGGCGAGAGCGTTGCCCGTGAGTTCGGCGCTGAACCGTCCATAGAGTTCCGCCGGCGGCGCCCCATACACGCCGCTGAACGCCTGCTCGAACGATCGATCCGTCACGGCGGTCATGCGACGCCAGAGGGCAACGAGGCTCGAGTCGCCCTGTCGCCGGACGAGCCATTCGAGGTATGCAGACCCGGCGAGGTAGGCGAAGCTCCCCGACTCCCAGCCTCCGCCGGTGCTGTTGAGCTGCCCGTAGCTCGGCAGCCGTCCCTCGAGCGCGAACTGGCGCAGCAACGCCGCGCGCCACGCATTGTTCGGCCGGCCGCTTCCGGTCACGCGTCCTTCGACGTAGGTCGCGTAGCCTTCCAGGACCCAGCGGGGCGCCTTCATTGCGATGGGACCGAGCGGAATGGGCGAGAGCGACCAGACGAATCGCTTGAAGCGGTTGCGCGAGGGCCGTGCGAGATGGGCAATGTGCGCGTATTCGTGTGTCGCGAGCATCTCCTGCCACACGCGCGCATTTCCGATCTCCTCGCGAGGATCGGGCGGCGTCGGCCAGAGGACGATGGTGGGCGCATCGAGCGGCGTGAAGGCGTATCCATTCGCGTCGTTCGCCGGGTCGTCGACCACCACATGCACGCGCGGCGCGGGCGAGAATCCCACCAGTCGTTGCACCTGATCGCGTACGCCCTCCATGCGCCGCGCCAGCGACACCGTCCACTCGCGGTACTCGACGGAGTAATGAAAGACGAAGTGCTCGGTCTCCACCGTGCGCCAGTCGAGCCACGCTCGGGGCGCAGACTGTGCGCCCGCGGCGGGAGTTGCGGAGACACACATGACCGCGGCGCACGCGAGCAGGCGACGCACGCGACGCCAGCGATGGAAAAAGGGAAGGGACGCGTGCCCTCGGCACTCGTCCCCTCCCGAAAGCGATGCTACCGCGAGCGGCGTGTGGTCAGCCACGCGCGCGGGCCCTGCCGCGCACTCTGTCCTGCAACCAGGTAAGTGGCACGAGAAACAGTGGCGTCAGCACGAATCCCAGGAGGGTATTGATCCAGATGAGCGCGATGTAGAAGCCGCACAATCCGAGTCCAGCCCAGAGAATGCCCAACGGGCCATGTGTTTCCAAGCGAATCGCTCCTGTTGCCGTGAGAATCGGAAGTCGCCGTGGCAAGATAGTGGCACGCCGAAGGGCGAGCCAGAGGGAGGCCGTCGCCCTGCCCGCGTCGCGGCTATACTTCAGGGCGATGCTCCACGACCCTCGTCGAGCCGTGCTCCAGGCCGCTCGCCACGTGGCGCGTGAACACCGCGCGCCCTTGCTGCTCGCCGTTTCCGGCGGGCTGGATTCCATGGTGTTGTTGCACGCCATGGAACGCGTCGCGCGTTCGCGCATCGCCGCGGTCGCGACGTACGATCACGGGACAGGCGTTGCGGCAACGGTGGCGGTCGCCCATGTCGCGCGGGCGGCGGCGGCGCTGGCGTTGCCGGTGGTGACGGACGTGATGTCGGCGGCGCGGGTGCCTACGACGAGTCGCGAGGCCGAATGGCGTCGAGCGCGCTACCGTTTCCTCCGTGCTTCGGCCCATGCGCTCGGGGCGCGGCTGGTGACGGCGCATACCGAGGACGACCAGATCGAGACCGTTCTCATGCGCGTCATGCGCGGCAGTGGTGCCCGAGGGCTCGCGGCCCTCTACGCACCGAGCGACGTGCGCCGGCCCTTTCTGGCGATCCGGCGAGCCACGCTCGAGGGCTATGCGCGCGACGCAGGTGTGGAATGGCGGGAAGATCCCACCAATGACTCGCGCGAGTTCCTGCGGAATCGCGTGCGTCACGATCTGCTGCCCGCCATGCGGCACGCTGATCCCACACTCGAGTGCGCGCTCCTCGCGATCGCGCGACGGGCGGCGGCGTGGCGCGCGCGCGTCGCGTCGTTGGTGGACGCTGGCGTGTCGGTGGTGCTTCCCGACGAAGAGTCAATCGCGATTGCCCGTGCGGAACTGTCCGGCTATGATCGGGGTTCACTTTCCATACTGTGGAGCGAGATCGCCAGTCGTGTCGGTCTGGCACTGGATCGCCGGGGAACAGACCGACTCGCGTCGTTTATTACGAAGAGTCCGGCGGCGGGATGGGTGCAGCTGTCGGGGGGCTGGTGTGTCGAGGCGACGCGCGACGCCTACGTGCTGCGCCGTCGTCCCGCCGATGCACCTTGCGAGCTGGCGCTTCCGGAGCACGGGGAAGTGCAGTGGGGATCATTCCGGTTCCGGGTCGTCGATGGCGATCGAGTTCCGAATGATGCGGTGGACGATCTCGGAAGCGTGTGGCAGGCGGCTTTTTCATCCACTCCTCGTCATGTGGTTCGGCGGTGGATGGCGGGAGATCGGCTGGCCCCCGAAGGAGGGCGACAACGGCGTCGCGTGAAGCGCTATCTGACGGAGGCCGGAATTCGCGGCCTCGATCGTCCTGAGTGGCCCGTGGTGGTCACGGGCGAAGACGTGGTCTGGATTCCAGGTGTGCGCCGCAGCAACGCGGCATCCGAACGGTCCGGAAGGCCGGTACGTCACTACATCTGTGAACGCATCGATCGCTGATCCTCGTCTCGAAGGCCGCGCCCTGCGGCGCATCGTCTACGATGCGCCGGAAATCGCGCGGCGTGTGCGGGAGCTCGGCGCGGAGATCACCGCGGCGTATCCCGACGGCGAGCTGTTGGTGCTCGGGCTGCTGAAGGGAAGCTTCATCTTCCTGAGCGACCTGGTGCGCGAGATCAACCGACCGCTCCACGTCGATTTCCTCGTCGCATCGAGTTATGGCGACAGCACGGTGTCGAGCGGAAACGTTCGGCTGGTGTACGACCCAGAGACGAAGCTGGAAGGAAAGCATATTCTCCTGGTGGAAGACATCGTGGACACGGGGCGCACGCTCAACCGTCTGATGGAGCTGCTCCGGGCACGGAATCCGCGTTCCCTCCACATCTGCGCGCTGCTGCACAAGCACATTGCCGAAGAGCTGAAGTACGAGACCCGGTTCATCGGGTACGTCGCACCGCACGAATTCCTCGTCGGATACGGGCTGGATCATGCCGAAAGCTTCCGACACCTGCCATACATCGCGAGTCTGCTGTAGATGCCCGGACCTATGCCGCCAACCAAGAACGACAAGAACAGCAAGGGACCGACGAACTGGGGGCGCCTGTCGAAGACGCTCTCGTTCTGGATCCTCATCCTGCTCATCCCCATCGCGCTGATCCAGCTGTCGGGGAACCGCGCCGAGTCCGCACCGGAGATCCGCTTCGACCAGTACCGCCAGCAGCTCGAGAAGGGGAACATCTCGGAAGTCACGGTGCAGGCGGGAAAGAACGTGACGGGCAGCTTCCGCGAGCCGGTATCGGTGAACAACAAGCCGGCGCGCAAGTTCACGACGCAGCTCCTCGCGAAGGATTCGCCGGCGGAAGTCGACCTGCTCATGCAGAAGGGTGTGCAGATCACCTCGCAGGATGCGAAGCCGAGCCTGATGTCCTGGGTGATCAACTTCCTGCCGTGGCTCCTGCTCATCGGGTTCTACCTGTTTCTCTTCCGCCAGATGCAGGCGGGGGGGAACAAGGCGTTCTCGTTCGGGAAGTCGAAGGCGAAGCTGCTCACGGGCGACACGCCGAAGGTGACGTTCGCCGACGTCGCGGGTGCGGACGAGGCGAAGCAGGAACTCCAGGAGATCATCGAATTCCTGAAGGATCCGCAGAAGTACACGAAGCTCGGCGGCCGGCTGCCCAAGGGCTGCCTGCTCGTCGGGCCTCCGGGTACGGGCAAGACGCTGCTCGCCCGGGCGGTGGCAGGCGAGGCCAGCCGGCCGTTCTTCTCGATGTCGGGCTCCGACTTCGTCGAGATGTTCGTCGGCGTTGGCGCCTCGCGCGTGCGGGACCTGTTCGAGCAGGGCAAGGCACAGGCGCCGTGCATCATCTTCATCGACGAGATCGATGCGGTGGGCCGGCATCGCGGGGCCGGCCTCGGCGGCGGACACGACGAACGCGAGCAGACGCTGAACCAGTTGCTGGTGGAGATGGATGGCTTCGAGTCGAACGACGGCGTGATCCTGATCGCCGCCACGAACCGCCCGGACGTGCTCGATCCCGCGCTCCTGCGACCCGGTCGGTTCGATCGCCAGATCGTCGTCGATGCGCCAGATCTTCGCGGTCGCGAGGGCATCCTCAAGGTGCACCTGCGCAACAAGCCGGTGGGCGAGGATGTGAACATCACGACCCTCGCGCGCGGGACGCCGGGCATGTCCGGCGCAGACCTGGCCAACCTGGTGAACGAAGCGGCGCTGCTCGCCGTGCGACGCGAGCACGACAAGCTGTACATGGCCGATCTCGAGGACGCCAAGGACAAGGTGATGCTCGGCGCCGAGCGCAAGTCGATGGTGATGAAGGACGAGGAGCGGCGCCTGACGGCGTATCACGAGGCCGGCCATGCGCTCTGCGCCATGAAGATCGTGGGCAACGATCCGTTGCATAAGGTCACGATTGTCCCGCGTGGGCGTGCGCTCGGCCTGGCCTTCACGTTGCCCGAGGACGACCGCGTGTCGATCACCCGCATGCAGCTCGAGGCGATGCTCGTGATGACGTACGGTGGGCGGACGGCCGAGGAACTGGTGTTCGGCTACGATCGCGTGACGACCGGTGCGGCGAGCGACATCCAGAAGGCGACGAGCATCGCGCGCCGCTACGTGACGCAGTGGGGATTGTCGGACGCCATCGGCCCGATTCTCGTGGGCGACAACGAGCAGGAGCTGTTTCTGGGTCGCGACATCCAGAGCCGGCGTGAGGTGAGCGAGCAGACGGCGCAACTCGTGGACCTGGAAGTGAAGCGCGTCATCACCAAGGCCTACGATCGGGCGAAGGCAGTGCTGAGCGAGAATCTCGATCTGCTGCACACCCTCGCCTCCGCGCTGCTGGAGCGAGAGACGTTGACGGCAGAGGACATTCGCACGATTTCACGCGGTGAGGCGCTGCCGCCCAGGACGAGCGGGCTGCCTCCGGTGCCAGCGGCGATACCCGCAGTAGTGCCCGTTCCGCAGCCGCGGCGCAATCCGCCGCTGCTCGGTGGACCGGAGCCGTCGCCGGCGTGACGATGCGTCGGCACTCCGACGCATTCGATTCGAGAATCGTGACGGGCGGGAGCGCACTGGCGCTTCCGCCCGTTCGTCATGATGGCCGACACGGGCGACGGGC
>JAJAYP010000104.1 GCA_026786185.1 Gemmatimonadaceae bacterium | reverse complement strand
GAACAGTACTTGGTACTTCGTACTTGGTACAAAGTACCGGGTACTAACGGCTGAACAGTACTTGGTACTTCGTACTTGGTACAAAGTACCGGGTACTAACGGCTGAACAGTACTTGGTACTTCGTACCGAGTACCAGGTACCCAGTACCAGCAACGAGCTACCCGACGCGCGCGGCAATGAGGCGACTCCGCAGTACTTGGTACCCTGTACCAAGTACCAGGTACCCAGTACCAGTGACAAGTCATCCGACACGTACAGCGGTAAGCTGAACCCGCAGTACCCGGTACTTCGTACTTGGTACCAAGTACCAAGTACTCAAAAACTTCTCCCTGACTACTGCCTCCCACTGGGCGGAACGTGGCCGAACATCGACCCCGTCTTCCCCTCCGTCACCGGCCGCGCGTTCGGCCACACCAGTGACGCGACGACCGACGCCGCCAGCACCGCCATCACCACGCCGAGCGACAGCAGGATCGGAATGTGGACCCAGTGCTCGATCAGCATCTTCGTGCCGACGAATGTGAGGATCACCGCAAGGCCGTACTTCAGCAGGTGAAACTTCGTCACGACGCTGGCCAGCAGGAAGAACAGTGAACGCAGGCCCATCACGGCGAAGATGTTCGACGTGAACACGATGAACGGGTCGCGCGTGATGCCGAAGATCGCCGGAATCGAGTCGATGGCGAAGATCAGGTCGGTGACCTCGACCAGCACCAACGCCAGCAGCAGCGGAGTCGCGTGCCGCTTGCCATTCTCCATCGTGAGGAAGTGCTTGCCGCGATAGTCGCTCGTCACCGGCAGGAACCGCCGCACGAACTTCACGACCGGGTTCTGCTCGCCATCGAACTCCTCGTCCTGCTTCAGTGCCATGCGGATGCCCGTGATCACGAGCAGCGCGCCGAAGATGTAGATGATCCACTCGAAGCGCACGAGCAGCGCCGCGCCCACGCCGATGAAAATGCCGCGCATGATCAACGCGCCGAGGATGCCCCAGAACAGCACGCGATGCTGGTACTGCGCCGGCACGGCGAAGTACTGGAAGATCAGCACGATCACGAAGATGTTGTCGATGCTGAGCGATTCCTCGATCACGTAGCCGGTGAGGAACGTCAGCGCCGTCTGTCGATCGACGAACCAGGCGAGCCCCGCGGCGAACACGAGGGCGAGTCCGACCCAGACGGCCGTCCACGCCGCCGCTTCCTTCGCCTTCACGACGTGGGGCGTCTTGTTGAACACGCCGAGATCCAGCGCCAGCATCGCCAGTACGAAGGCGATGAACGCGACCCAGAACCAGATGTTGGTGGCGATCATTGAAATGCGGGATCCCTGGAATCGTTGAGCCGGAAACACGACGGGCGAGCCACTACGGCACGCTCGGTGTCCGTAGTGGTCTCGCCCAGGGCTCGACTGCTCCCTTCAGCCGACCGGGAGCGCGTACGCACCCCGTCTTGACGATCGGCTGCTCCAGCGCGCGTCCCGCAGGCGCCGGCCGGCGCGCATGAAGGCTCACCAGTTGCCGGCCCTCAGTCAAGCGCCCCTTCCGCCGCGACGGTGCGCGAGACAGAGTCCGCCTCATGCCCACGCTCCGCTCCTCTGCGCGCCGACACGCCGTGGTCGTCGCCTGCCTCGTGACGCTCACGTCGCCTCGCCCTACCCGCGCCATGCAGCAACCCTCCCCCGACCCGACGCTCGCACCGGCGCCCGCTCCCGTGGCCGCGCTCGCCATCGTCAACGCACGCGTGTGGACGGGCGATCCGCGCCGTCCATGGGCGGATGCAGTCCTCGTACGTGGCGAGCGGATCGAGCTGGTGGGGTCGAGCGCCGAAGTGAAGAAACGCGCCGGCTCGGCGACGGTGGTGGATGCGAAGGGGATGATGGTGACGCCCGGATTCGTCGACGCGCACGTGCACTTCCTGGACGGAGGATTCGCACTCGCGTCGGTGCAGCTTCGCGATGCGCGCACGAAGTCGGAGTTCATCGCGCGCATCCGCGCGTTCGCCGCGACCGTGCCCCCCGGAACATGGATCCTGAATGGCGATTGGGACCACACGTCGTGGGGCGGCGAGCTGCCCAATCGCACGTGGATCGATTCAGTCACGCCCGATCATCCGGTCTGGATCAACCGGCTCGACGGCCACATGAATCTCGCCAACTCCCTCGCGCTCGCGCGCGCCGGCATCACCCGCGACACGAAGGACGTGTCAGGCGGCGAGATCGTGCGCGATCGCTCCGGCGAACCGACTGGCGTGCTCAAGGACAACGCGATGGAGCTCATGTCCGCCGCGGTGCCCGCGCCCACTCTCACCATGAGCCTCCGCGCGCTGGACAGCGCGATGCGGTACGTGTCGGAGCGCGGCGTGACGAGCGTGCATCACATGGGCGGGTGGAACGACCTCGCCGTGTTCGAGCGTGCGCACGCGCAGGGCGCGTTGCGCACGCGCATCTCCGCCGCCGTTCCCCTGTCGACGTGGAGCCGGCTCCGCGACACCGTCGCGGCACGCGGCCGCGGCGATGCCTGGCTGCGCATCGGCGCCCTCAAGGGGTTCGTCGATGGGTCGCTCGGTTCGCACACTGCCGCCATGCTTGAACCGTTCACCGACGCGCCGAACGATCGGGGCCTGCTCGTCAACACCCTCGAGGATCTCTACGCATGGACCTCCGGCGCCGATGCGGCGAGGCTGCAGGTGATGGTGCATGCGATCGGCGATCGGGCGATTCGCTCCCAGCTCGACATCTTCGCTCGCGTGATCAAGGAAAATCCGTCGTACGACCGCCGCTTCCGAATCGAGCACGCGCAACACATCGCGCCCGCCGACCTCGCCCGCTTCCGTACGCTCGGCGTCATCGCGAGCATGCAACCGTATCACGCCATCGATGATGGCCGCTGGGCGACCAAGGTGATCGGCGAGGAGCGCGCGAAAGGGACGTACGCCTTCCGGTCGCTGCTCGATCAGGGTGCGACGCTGGCGTTCGGGAGCGACTGGTTCGTCGCGCCCCCCACGCCGATGGTCGCGATCTACGCCGCCGTGACGCGGCGCACACTGGACGACGCAAATCCGGGTGGATGGGTGCCCGAGCAGAAGATCACCGTGGAGCAGGCGCTGCGGGCACACACGTCGGGCTCGGCACGTGCCGGGTTCAGCGAGCAGGACGTGGGAACGCTCGCGGCCGGCATGCTCGCCGATCTGGTGCTCATCGATCGCGACCTCACGCGAGTCGCACCGGAGTCGATTCGCGACGCCCGCGTCATGCTGACGATGGTGGGTGGTCGCGTGGTGTTCGATCGTGACGGCCTGGTGCATTGAGCTCGCGCCGCCGTCGGCGCGAATCGTGCTCGTCTGTCCCATCACACCCCGGACCGTGGAGCGAGGAGATGCGTCGGAGCGCTGGTGAATGGATCATCGTGACGACGCTGGCCCTCGCTGCAGTCGTCGGATGTTCGCAGCAGCCCCAGTCGTCGAGCGGCGCGAGGACACGGTCGGTGGGCTCGGTGATCACTCGAACGCCGCCAGACACGAACCCGGACCTTGCACCGGACTCCTCGGCGAAGGCGCTGCCGAAACTCGTGAAGCTGGAGCAGGAGGCGCGCGCGCTCGCGAGGATAGAGGGGTGCGGCGGCGTCGGGTCGTGCCGCACGGCACCGGTGGGATGGCGCGGATGCGGCGGTCCGCGGACGTACCTCACGTACTGCGCGACCACCACGGATACGGTTGCGCTGTTCCGGAAGCTGGCCGAGCTGGAACAGGCGGAACGCGATTACAACGCAACGTCGGGCATGATCAGCACCTGCGAGTTCCGCATGCCGCCGAGCGTACGGCTCGACGGCCGGACCTGTCGTGAGGGGCCAGCCGTCCCGTAAACGACGCCACCGCCGCGCACGCGCTCAGAACGCCGCGATGTCCGCGATCGCGCGCTTGAACGTCTCCACCTGCGGCAGGATCGCATCTTCGAGCTGCGGCGCATATCCGACGAATGTGTCGGTGCTCGCCACCCGCTTCACCGGCGCATCCAGCCAGGGGAAGCAGTCGTCGGCGATCCGGGCGGCGATCTCGGCGCCGTAACCCCACGAGATCGAATCCTCGTAGCCGACGATTACCCGATTGGTCTTCTTCACGCTCTCGTACACGAGATCCGCATCCCAGGGCGACAGTGACCGGAGGTCGATCACCTCGGTGCTGATCCCGTGCTCCTCCTGCATCTGGTTCGCCGCGGCGAACGCGCGCTGCACCGTGGCGCCATACGTGACGATCGTCAGGTCGGTGCCCTCGCGCACCACGCGTCCCTTGCCGAACGGGATCATGAAGTTCTGACCCGGATTCGCCGCCTTGTTGTACGTCTGGCGGTAGAGATGCTTGTGCTCCAGAAAGATCACCGGATCTTCGCAGCGGATCGCCGTGCGCAGCAGGCCGCTCGCATCCAGCGCGTTGGACGGACAGACGACGCGAAGTCCCGGGCAGTGCGTGAACAGCGAAGCGCCCGTCTGCGAGTGATAGAGCGCGCCGCGGATGTATCCGCCGTAGGTCACGCGCACCACCACGGGTGACGCGAACGCATTGTTCGACCGCCAGCGCATCGTCGCGAGCTCATCCCGCAGCTGCATGTACGCGGGCCAGATGTAATCGAAGAACTGGATCTCGACGACGGGCTTGAACCCCCGTAGCGCCAGGCCGATCGCGCGGCCCACGATGGTCGCCTCGGCGAGCGGCGTGTTGAACACCCGGTTGCCGCCGAATTCGGACTGCAGGCCCCAGGTCACCTTGAACACGCCGCCCTTGCCCTTGACCTTCCCCAGATGCTCCTCGCGAGAGACGTCGGCGACGTCCTGGCCGAACACGAGAATCTTCGGATCGCGACGCATCTCGTCGCGCATGCACGCATTCAGGAGATCCACCATCGTCGTCTCGTTGCCCGCGAACTGGGGATCGTCCTCCGTGTCGAACTGTTCCGACGTGGGATCGACATCCGGCGAGTACACGAAGTCATACACCGTCTCCGCGCCGGGCTGCGGCTGCGCCAGCGCGTCATCCGTCGCCGCGAGCACCAGTGCATCGACCTCCTCGGCGATCGTCGCCAGCTCGTCCGCCGTCGCGTGGCCCTGGGCGATGAGCCACTTCGGGAACTGCGTGATTGGATCCCGTGCTGCGTCCGCCTCGCGCTCCGATGCGGGCCGGTACATCACCTCGTCGTCGGACAGTGAATGGGAGTAGGGGCGAATGACCTTCGCGTGCACGAGGGCCGGACCCTTACGCTGCCGCGCATACTCCACCGCCTTCCGCATCACCTCGTGGCTCGCCACCAGGTCGCAGCCGTCCACCTCCTGGATATACAGGCCGGGAAATGACGAAACGAGCTTCGAAATGGAGCCGCCAGCCGTGTTCACCTCGATCGGGGTCGAGATCGCGTATCCGTTGTCTTCGACCAGGTACACGACGGGAAGCTTGAGATTGGATGACGCGTTCAACGACTCCCAGAACTCGCCCTCGCTGGTGGTGCCGTCGCCCGTGGACACGAACACCACTTCGTCACCGTGGAACCCGTCCGTGAGCTCCAGCACTTTGGCTCGGAGTGACGCCTCGGCCGTGCCGGCCGCCTGGAGAAACTGCGTGCCGGTGGGGGACGACGTGGAGACGATGTTGTAGTCCTTGTGGCCCCAGTGACTCGGCATCTGGCGACCTCCGGAGCTCGGATCGGCGGCGGCCCCCACGGCCTCGTACAACATCTCGTTCGCTGTCATGCCGAGCTGGAGGCAGAGCGCGCGATCGCGGTAATACATGTAGAACCAGTCGTACGCCGGCTTCAGTACCATGCCCGCAGCCGTCAGGACGGCTTCGTGCCCCGCCCCCGAGATCTGGAAGAAGATCTTGTTCTGGCGCTTGAGCTGAATTTCCTTGTCGTCGATGCGACGCGAGAGCAGCATGGTGCGGTAGGCACCCACCAGTTGCTCGCGTGACAGCGCGGCGGCGGGGCCCTTGCGTTCGGCGCGGGTCGAAGTGGCCATGCGGAACCGTCGTGGATTCGGGTGAAATGCGGCTGTCGGGGAAAGATAATGGCGCCCCCGCATCGAGCCCACCGGACAGGTGGCACCGACTGTGCGCTTTCGCGCGACCAAATTCCGTCACCCGAGAGGATTCATGCCACCGGCCGCGCAGCCCAGCTGTTCCTTCTGTGACCTGATCCGAGGCGCCGGAGAGGTCTCGATGTGCTACGAGGACTCCGACGTCGTCGCCTTTCTCGACATCCAGCCCGTGAATGCCGGGCATCTGCTCGTCGTGCCCCGCGCGCATCATGAGTCGCTCCAGGACATTCCGCACGCACTCGCGATGCACCTGTTCGAGATCGCCATGGAGCTCGCGCCCGTGGTGAAGCAGGTCGGAGGCGCCGACGGACTGAACGTTGTCGTCAACAGCGGGGCCGCGGCGGGGCAGGACGTGTTCCACTATCACGTCCACGTCATCCCGCGGCGTGCGGGCGACGGATTTGACATTCCGCTCCCGTTCCCGGGCTCCGGCATGCCCGACCGCACCGTCCTGGACGCCAACGCCGCGCGTATCATCTCCGCCCTCCGGGACCCGATGGCGATTCGCAAGCGCTCGGAGCGGCGGTCGACCGTTACCGATCGCCGAGCACCGTCGTCGAATACATGAGGGACGCGAGGGCGCTTCCTGGCTCTTGCGAGAGTGGAAACCCCACTGCACTAATACCGCCGTGGGAGAAGGCTCCGCCGTCCTGACGCACCCGGAGGCCAATGCACGCAGCCGCCCTGACAGGGATGATGCAGCGAACCATGCGAGCGCGTTCAGCGCGACGCATGTGCGGCCCCCACCGCTCCCACGCCGACCACGATTCACGACACCCCGCGACAGGGACACGTTCCCTGTGAGGGGTGTCGTCTTTTCCAGCGAGGTGAGATTGCCCGCTCGACACGGTCATCGCGTCAACCTTCCCCGCGCTCGGCGCGGACCCCTGCGCCGCGTGCGGCGCCTCATCCCCGCGGAACAGAAGCGGGCAATCAAGCTGGCCGCGCTGCGAGACTGCGGCCGACGCTGCGTCTACTGCGCAGATCCGCTCGACTACTCGCACGCTACCCTCGATCACGTGTATCCCCTCGCCAAGGGCGGCGCACATGCGCCCGGCAACGTGGTCGTCGCCTGCCCGTCGTGCAATCGACTCAAGACCGACATGCTGCCAGCCGAGTTCTTCCTGCGGTACCCGTGGGCGGGGAGCAACTTCATCCACTACGCACGCGCGGTGCACCGGGCGCTGAAGCGTCAGGCACGGCGTGCGGTCAGTCTGGCGTTCGCGGAGAAGCGCGCGGCCTGAGTGCGCGCGCGCAGGTGAATCGCTCGCTTACGGCTTGATCGGAAAGGGCGCGTTGCGGATGATCTCGCCCGGCGTCCGCCAGCCGCCCGGGGGCTCGCGCTGCGTCGACGGCTGGGGCGCACGCGGACGCGCCTGCGACGGCATGGGCTCCGGCGACGGCTCCTCGGTATACACCGCCGCGGGCGCAGCTTCCACTGCTCTCGGCGCTCGCGGCGCCGGCGCGGGCGTCACGCGACGCTGACTCTTCACGACCGCTGTCCTGCCGCGCACCGCGCTGGGCGCGCGCACGATGGCCGGCGACTTCGGCGCCGCCACGGCACCGTCCGTCCGCTCGGCCGCGGAGACCACGTCGATCCGGCCGTTGGACGCACCGGCCATCTGCACGTCGCTGCCTCCGGCGCGCGCGAGATCCTGCTTCAGGTCATCCGTCAGCGCGGGTTGCTCCGACGAACGAGAGCAGGCCGCGAGCCCAATCATGGCAACGGACGCGATCGTGAACCGGAGTGAGTTTGTCATGCTCTGATATACACTCATCGTCAAAAAAGGGGCCATGGCGGACTCGGCCGCCGGTCAGCGATTCGACCGCCACTCGCGGGCGCCGCCCTGGCCACCCGCGATCGAGTCCATCGAGCGCCGCGACACGACCGACGTGGTGAACTCCGCCGTGATATCACGCGTGGCATCCGCCGCGTCGTCGCGATGCTTGATCAGCAACCACTGCGGCCGGCCGGGCCGGTTCATCCTTACGAGCACCCACGAGCCCCGGAGACGCTTGCCGGCGAACGTGATCTTGAGGTCGCCCTTCTCGTAACCGTGGCGAAGAGACCCGACGCCGCCTCCGTCTTCCGCTGTGTACGTCCCGCGATCCCACAGCATCACCGTGCCTCCGCCGTATTCACCAGCCGGTATCGTCCCCTCGAAGTCGTTGTAGGAGACGGGATGATCCTCGACCTCCATGGCGAGACGGCGCACGGCTGGATCCAGGCTCGGTCCCTTGGGGACGGCCCACGACTTCATCACACCGTCCAGCTCCAGTCGCAAGTCGTAGTGCAGGTGACTTGCCGCGTGCTTCTGGATGACGAACTGCAGCGCAGTCGCCTTCCGTACCGGCACCTTGCCCTCAGGCTCCTGCGTGCGCGTGAAGT
>JAJAYP010000103.1 GCA_026786185.1 Gemmatimonadaceae bacterium | reverse complement strand
GGACCCGGCGGCGGCGCGCACGCGTCGCTCACGCTGCCGGGCCACGAGACGGTGTTCACCTTCACGGCGATGAATTCCGGGCTCTACGTCTATCACTGCGCCACGTCCCCCGTCCCGATGCACATGGCCAATGGCATGTACGGGATGATCCTCGTCGAGCCCAAGGCGGGCCTGTCGAGGGTGGACCGCGAGTACTTCGTCATGCAGAGCGAGTTCTACACGAAGGGGAAGTTCGGCGATGCGGGGCTGCAGACGCTCGACATGCAGAAGGGCATCGATGAGAACCCGACGTACGTGGTCTTCAACGGAAGTGTCGGCGCCCTCACCGGCCCGAAGGCATTGCAGGCAAAGGTCGGTGAGCGTGTTCGACTGTTCGTCGGCGACGCGGGGCCGAACCTCACGAGCTCCTTCCACGTCATCGGTGAGGTATTCGACAACGTCTATGCCGAAGGCGGCACCGTCGTGACGCACAATGTGCAGACGACGCTCATCCCCGCCGGCGGCTCGGCCATCGTGGAGTTCGGCGTCGAGCAGGCGGGCGATCTCATTCTGGTGGATCACTCGATCTTCCGCGCCTTCAACAAGGGAGCGCTGGGCGTGCTGACGGTCAGCGGGCCTGCCGACGCCAAGGTATTCGCCGCGGTGAAGGGCAGCAGTCCTGCTGCTCGCTGATCGCGTTACCACGAATCACACGATAAACCCGGGAGCATCGATGCGCTCGCGTCACGCCGCCTTCCTCACGCTGATTGCCATTGCGGTGCCCGGGACCGCGATGGCGTTGGCGGGCGTACGGCGCGAGTCCGTGCGCCCCACCCGCACGCGCGACATGGCGCGGCTCCCCGCCGGCACCTACCGGCCGCTTCACACCTTGCCGGGCGAAGGCGCCGTGCGAGTGGCCGCCTTCGCCCTCGATCGGCGGCCCGTCACGCGCGCCGAGTTTCTGGCGTTCGTGCGTCTGCACCCGGCATGGCGGCGAGACTCGGTGCGTACGCTGCTTGCCGAGCCCTCGTACCTGGCGCAGTGGCCGGGCGTGCTCGATGCCGGGCGCGGAAGCGACCTCCAACGTCCGGTGACCGGGGTGTCCTGGTTCGCGGCATCATCGTTCTGCGCGGCCCGTGGAAAGCGGCTCCCGACGCTGGACGAATGGGAGTACGCGGCAGCGGCGAGCAACACACGACGCAACTCGGCGGACGATCCGGCGTTCCGCCGGAAGATGCTCGAGCTCTACGCGGCGCGATCCTCCGCGATGCTGCCCATCGCTGGATCCGGCGCCGCGAATGTGTACGGCATCCGCGACCTGCACGGCTCTGCATGGGAATGGACGCGCGATTTCAACTCCAGCCATCGCCTCTACTGCGCCAGCGGCGCGATCGGCGCCGCTGACCCCACCAACTATTCCGCCTTCATGCGTTCTGCGTTCCGCGCTGCACTCACTGCCCGAGCCACCCTGGACGGACTCGGATTCCGCTGCGCCGCCGATCAACCGGTTTGATCCTGCGGTCACCACCCGGCCTCCTCTACCACAGACCCTCTCGAACATGACAAACGACACCACATCAGTGCCTTTCGCACGGGTCACGGCGGCATGCACTGTCAACGACGTCCTCGTTCGGTACCCGGCCACCGCGCCGATCTTTCACGAGCTCGGCCTCGACACCTGCTGCCGCGCGAATTCGACGCTGCACGACGCCGCCGCGTTCGCTCGAACCGATCTCCGCATTCTTCTCTCGATGCTCGAAGCGTCGGCTCGCGAGTCGTTCGCCGGCACCGGGCACGCGGGTTCCCGCTGATGGAGTGGTTCGTGAAGGCATTCCTGAAAGCGAGCCTTGCATCGCTCGCGCTCGGCGTCAGCCTCGGCCTCGCGATGGCAGCACATCCGCCGTGGACCATCCATCGCGTCGCGCACATGCACCTCGTGTTGCTCGGCTTCGTGACGATGATGATCTACGGCGTCGGCTACCACGTGGTCCCGCGCTTTGCCGGCCATGCGCTGCACAGCGCGCGCGCCGCAGGCTGGCACTGGTGGAGCTCGACCGTGGGGCTCGCATTCATGATCGTGGGATTCATGCTGCGCGCCGTACTCCCGACGTCGGGTACATGGATATTGGTCGCGGGAGGAAGTCTGTCCGCGATTGGTGCGTACCTCTTCGTCTACGTCATCTGGCGCACCGTCGACGGCTCGCCGGCTGCGCAGGCCGCGGTGGCGCGCGCACGTGAGTCGGCGAACGCGGCACGCCGCGCGCCGCTCCCGAACCTGCCGGTCAGCTCGAGATGACGTAGCTCCGGACGTGCGGGGCACGTGGCGGGCGATATAGCTTGCGGGACGTCCTCCCCCGTGAGCGGATCACCTGTCATGACGTCGATAAACCGCCCGGGCCCGGCCCAGCGCGTGGTGGCGTGGCTGATCGATCGTGCCGACCGCCCGAGCGGATTGATCGTGCTCGTGGTCCTCGCGCTACTCGAGGCGACCCTCTTTCCCGCGCCCACCGAGGCGATGCTGCTCGCGCTCGCGATCGCCCGCCCACGGCGGGCGTGGTGGCTGGGCGCCGTGGCCGCTGTCGCATCTGCGTCGGGTGGCATCATCGGCTACGAATTCGGGCTGGCGCTGTTCGAGGAGGTCGCGCGACCTGTGCTCGCGTCTCGCGGGCTGCTCGGGCAGGTGGACGCGCTGGGCTCGCTGTACCGCGACAATGCATTCCTCGCGCTGCTCAGCTCGGGCTACACACCGATCCCCTACCTGCTGTACACCATGACGGCCGGCGCCTTCGACGTGCCGCTGCCCACCTTCGTCCTGGGTTCCCTCGCGGGTCGTGCGCTCAAGTACGCCCCTCTCGCGGCGCTCGCCTACTTCCTCGGCCCGGCAGCGCGGACGTACGTGGAGCGCTACGCGGGCTGGGTCGTGGGGGCCCGCGGGGGGGGCCCCCCCCGGTATTTGTTTGTGGGGCGGCAAGGCCCGCCCAGGGCGGCGGGGGGTTGCGGGGGGGCCGGGGGGCG
>JAJAYP010000102.1 GCA_026786185.1 Gemmatimonadaceae bacterium | reverse complement strand
TGCGGGGGGGGGGGGGGGGTTAGGTTCACCCCCCCTTCCCGTGTATGGGCGGCCGCGGCGCCCCCTATCGGGGGGGGGCCCACGACATCGTTGCTGCCATCGCGATTGATGACGTGCAGCGTGGACGGTGTGCCGAGAACGTACGCGGCGAGCCGATCAGCACGGAGCCACACGTGATAACCGACGGGTTGCAGCGCGGTGAGCACGAGCCGCGGGTCGCTGCCATCGAGCGCGAAGCTCCACAACCGCTGCGTGGAATCGCGCTCCACCCGGATGACGCTGAATCGCTTTCCCCCGGGCATCACGGTCGCCGAATATTCGCTCTCGGGCGTCGCGGTCACGCGGACCGCGCGGCGCGTCCTGATGTCGTAGCGCCAGATGTCCGATTGTCCATCCGCACCGACGGCCGTGTACAGCACGGCGCGCGCGTCGGGGGTGAACGACGGCTGATTGTCGTAGCCGGCGCGGCGCGTCACGTTCTCCGCGGGTCCGACGATGAGCGAATCACCCCGTCGCGTCAGCGGCGCCAGAAAGACGTCCGGGTTCGGCGTCTGGGCTCCGACGCCGACGCCGCCGACGCTCATGATGAGCGCGAGCACCACGGCGCGCGTCATTCGAGCACCACCAGAATTGCCCCTTTGTCCACGGCCGTCCCCAGCGTGGCGAGCACGCTCGTCACCGTACCCGCGGCCGTGGCCCGCAGCTCATTCTCCATCTTCATCGCCTCCATGACGACAAGACCCTGTCCAACCTCAACCCGATCGCCGACCTGCACCGTGACGCGGACGATCATGCCCGGCATCGGCGCGATCAGCGGCGCCGGCCCGGACGGTCCCGCCGACGCTCCACTCAACTCGCGAATGGCCCTCAGCCGCTCGTCCAGCGCTTCCACTTCGTAGCGGAATCCGTCGAGCCACAGCGTGTACCGCCCGCGCGTCGGTCCGCGGCGCGCCACGACGCGGTGCACCTCATCCCCGATCGTCACCATGCGCACCGGTGTTCCCTCGAGCTCCGTCACGTGCGCCACGGCGGCAATCCCGTCCGCTTCCACCACGTCCGCGTCGAGCGTGACCTCGACCGCCTCGGACCCGACCATGACCACGTACTTCATGCAGCCTCCGGCACCAGCTCGCAAACGGTCTCGACGTGCGCGGTCTGCGGAAACATGTCGTACGCGCGCATGAGCGCCACCCGGTATCGCGGCAGTCGCGCCACGTCTCGCGCGAGTGTGGCCGGGTCGCAACTGACGTACAGGATGGCTCGCGGCGCGTGCGCTACCTGCTGCAGCGCAGCGGTGACGCGCGCGTCCACGCCAGCGCGCGGCGGGTTCAGCAGCACGACATCGGCGGGCAACGCCTCGGCCAGATGATCCTCGACGCGGCCCACGATCGCCCGCGATGGTGGCTGCAGGCGATCGCCGAAGCTCGCCACCGCCGCGGCGTCCAGCTCGATCGCGACGACGGTACGCCCCTCTCTGGCGAGCGGCACCGCCGTGTCACCCATCCCCGCGTATGCGTCGACGATCCGGCTCGGGGAATGCATGCGCACGCGCTCCAGCACGTGTGTGCGCAGGGACGCCGCTACGCGCTCATTCACCTGGACGAACGATGCACCCGCGACAGCGTCTGCAACTCTCGTGTCGAGACGGCGCATCGGCCCATGCTCTGGTCGCCACCAGAGTTCCAGAATCGAAGGCGACTGCGCGAAGAAGCGATCAAATGAGCGCCACGTGCGTCCTCCTTCCACGACGACCGACGCTCCGCGCCCGGTGAGACGCACAGCGACTCGCAGCGTGCGCGCATCGGGCAGACATTCGAACGACGGCCGAATCTCCGCCCACACGGCGAGCACTTCGTGCGCGGTGATCGGACAATCGTGGAGGTCGAACACGGCATCGGCATCATCGTAGGGATGCAGTCCGGCGATCCATGTGTCGCCATCGCGGCGGATGTGCAGCGTGAGCTTGCGGCGGTATCGCCACTGCCCGTCGCTCGGCTGCACCGCCGGATCGTCGACATCGCGCTTGCCGATACGGCGCATCGCGTCGCCGATGATGACGCCTTTCGTGCGAAGCTGCGCGTCATAGGAAAGATGCTGGATCTGGCAGCCTCCGCACCGATCGCGAGTATAGTGGACGCACGGTGGCTCCACGCGATCGTCCGAGGCATGCTCGAGCGACTCGAGTCGCCCACGGGCGAACCGCTTCCCCACCGTGTGACTCACGAGTGCTACATCGCCCGACGCTGTGCGTGGGACGAATACGACCATGCCATTGGTGCGGCCCACTCCGTCGCCGCCTGCCGCGATGCCGGTGATGGGGACGCGCGCGAGCACCTCGGTCATCGCAGCGCGTCCAGTCGACCCGCGCGCGTCCAGGCGCTCACGCCATTGCCTGTCGCTGCACTCGCCGCGCCTGTCGTGGCCGTCGCCGTCGCGCGCTGTGGCGCCGATCGGTCGCGCTCAGCGAGCAGCACGGCGGCGATGGCGGCGCGGATGACACCGGTGCGTGGTGGTGCAACGCTCGACAGCGCCTGCAGATGCTGCTCCAGCCACTGGATGTCGATTGCCCCACGCCGGAAGTCGTCGTTCTCCATCATGCGGAGGTGGAAGTCGCGCGAAGTATCGACTCCTTCGATCGTCAGTTCGAGCAGGGCGCGATGCATGCGCCCGATCGCCTCGATTCGCGTCGGCGCCCAGACGATGAGCTTGGCGAGCATGGGATCGTAGTGCAGCGAGATCTCGCTGCCAGTCTCGATCCCGCTGTCCCATCGCACACCTGGCCCACTCGGCACGTGGAGGAAGTGCACACGACCGGTGGATGGCAGGAACGAGTTCGCTGGATCTTCGCTCGTGATGCGGCACTCCATCGCCCACCCGCGCGGCCTGATGTCCTGCTGGGCGAACGGCAGTCTTTCTCCAGCCGCGATACGCAATTGCCACTGCACCAGGTCCACTCCGGTCACGAGCTCGGTCACCGGATGCTCGACCTGGATCCGCGTGTTCATCTCGAGAAAGTAGAACGCGCCCGTGGCGTCCAGCAGGAATTCGCAGGTGCCGGCGTTCACATATCCGGCTGCTCGCGCGGCCGCCACTGCCGCCGTCCCCATCCGCTCGCGCAAGTCGTCAGAGACCGCGATGCTCGGTGCTTCCTCGATCATCTTCTGGTGCCGTCGTTGTACCGAGCACTCGCGCTCGCCCAGGAGCAGCATCGTTCCATGCTGATCGCCGAGCACCTGAATCTCGACATGTCTCGGACCGACGATGTACTTCTCGACGTAGACCGCGTCGTCGCCGAAGGCGTTGGTCGCTTCGCGACGTGCGGATTGCAGCGCCGCGGCGATGTCCTCTCGCCGGTGCACGACACGCATTCCCTTCCCGCCCCCACCGGCGGCCGCCTTGAGCAACACGGGATATCCGAACGAGTCGGCGACCGTCGCCGCCTCGTCGGCATCACGTAGGGCGCTCGTCGTTCCTGGCACTACCGGGGTGCCGGCAGCGATCGCGAGGGACCGCGCCGCGGTCTTGCTGCCCATCGCGGCGATCGCTTCGGCCGGTGGTCCGATCCACACGAGGCCGGCGTCGCGCACCGCGCGGGCAAACCACTCGCGCTCGGACAGGAAACCGTAGCCGGGATGGATGGCCTCGGCGCCCGTGCGCACGGCAGCGGCGATGATAACGTCGCCCTTCAGATACGATTCGCTCGACGGTGCGGGTCCAATGAGGACTGCCTCGTCCGCCTCCCTGACGTGGGGCGCGCGGGCGTCGGCCTCCGAGTACACCGCCACCGATCTGACGCCCAGCTCGCGGCAGGCGCGGATGACGCGAAGTGCGATCTCGCCACGGTTGGCGATCAGAAGCTTGCTAAACATGATGCAGATCCTTCTCTGCGCTCAGGACAGGCATCAGAGCGGAATGTTGCCGTGCTTCTTCATCGGATTACGATCTCGCTTCGTGCGCAGCGTCTCCAGCGCATCGATCAGGCGCGGACGCGTGTCCCGCGGATCGATGATGTCGTCGAGGTAGCCCCGGCCCGCCGCGACATACGGATGCGCGAATTTCTCACGGTACTCATTGATCTTCGCGTCCGTGGCCGCAGCGGGATCGTCACTCTCGGCGATCTCCTTGCGAAACAGGATCTCGACGGCGCCCTTGGGCCCCATCACCGCGATCTCTGCGGTCGGCCACGCCAGGTTCAGATCGCCACGGATGTGGCGGGAGCTCATGACGTCGTACGCGCCCCCGTACGCCTTTCTCGTGATGACCGTGAGCTTCGGCACGGTGGCCTCGCAGTAGGCGTAAAGCAGCTTGGCACCGTGACGGATGATCCCGTTGTGCTCCTGCGCAACGCCGGGCAGGAAGCCGGGCACATCTTCCAGCGTCACGATGGGAATGTTGAAGGCATCGCAGAACCTGATGAACCGCGCGGCCTTGATCGACGCATTGATGTCGAGGACACCGGCGAGCATGGCCGGCTGGTTCGCGACGATCCCGACGCTGAACCCTCCGAGATGCGCGAAACCGCAGATGATGTTCGCCGCGAAGTCGGGCTGCACCTCGTAAAAATCCCCGTCATCGACCACGCGGCGAATGACGTCGTGCATGTCGTACGGCTTGTTGGGATTGTCCGGCACGATATCGAGGAGCGCTTCGTCGCGCCGGTCTCGTGGGTCGGTGCCGCGGCCGCGCGGCGGCTCATCCAGATTGTTGCCCGGAATGAACCGGAACAGGTCGCGGATGGCCTGGATGCTCGCCGGCTCGGAGTCGTGGGCAAAGTGCGCCACACCCGACATGCGCGTGTGCGTGTCCGCGCCACCGAGCTCCTCCATCGTCACGTCCTCGTGCGTCACCGTCTTCACGACATTCGGCCCGGTGACGAACATGTAGCTGGACTTGCGCACCATGAAGGTGAAGTCGGTGATGGCGGGGGAATACACCGCGCCACCGGCACAGGGGCCGAGGATCGCGCTGATCTGCGGCACGACGCCCGACGCGAGCACGTTTCGCAGGAAGATGTCGGCATAGCCACCGAGCGACACGACGCCTTCCTGGATGCGCGCACCCCCGGAGTCGTTGAGGCCGATCACCGGGGCGCCATTGCGGATCGCGAGGTCCATCACCTTGCAGATCTTCTCGGCGAACGACTCGCTCAGCGACCCGCCAAACACCGTGAAGTCCTGCGAGAACACGTAGACGAGACGTCCGTCGATGCGTCCGTACCCGGTCACGACGCCATCGCCGTAGATGCGCTGGTCTTCCAGGCCGAAGTCGTGTGAGCGGTGCACGACGAATCGATCCAGCTCCACGAAGCTACCGCCATCGAGAAGGAGATCGAGGCGCTCGCGCGCCGAGAGCTTGCCCTTCGCGTGCTGCGCCCGCAGCCGCTCCGCACCGCCACCGAGCTCCGCCTCCGCGGCGCGGCGCTCGAGCAGCGCCAGCTTCTCTCGCATCGTCATAGACCGGGGAAGCTAGCCTCGCCGCAGGGCGACAACCAGCACGGACGCACGGCGTGCGTCAGCGCCGCGGCACGTCGGGTACGAGGAACCGCGCGCGGAGTGCGGCGCGTACGGTTTCGGTGTCGGTTTCCGCACCGCGAAAGCCGATGTGCCCATCGGGACGCACGAGGTAGATGGCGCCGGGATCAGCCCCATACCGCTCGTGTGCTGCCCCGCGCTCATCTACCTCGCCGAGCGCGGGCTGGGCGCCCGGCAGCCGGATCAGCACCGGGTGCACGAGCGCGCCGTATCGTGCGCTCACCTCTGCGCTCAGCTGCGTGAACCGCTCGATCAGCGCGGTGGATCGGGCGCCGAAGAGCAGCAGGGTGTGGTGCGGCCCGCGCAGCAGGTCCGAGATCCGCTTGCCTGGCGTGAGCTCGACATCGGGGGCGCGATCGCCAGCGCGTGGCGCGCGGGCCGACAGTCGTGCGGCGCCGTGCGCCTCGGTGGAGAGGGCGCTGCGACGATAACGGATACCCGTCTGCGAAATGAAGTGCGCCAACTGTCGCCCGACGATCGGAAGTCCGAGCAGCCGGACACCGATCTCCGGCATGACGGTCCGGATGGCGGTGCCGAGCCAACCGCCACCAGCCAGAACGGCGAACATGCGATCGGTGCGGTGGCGCAGCAACTCGCCGACGCGATGTCGTTCGGTGTGGTAGGAATCGAGTAGCGTTGCCGGCGCCTCGCCGCGCGCGACCATCGCCAGCTTCCATCCCAGGTTGTACACGTCCTGGATTCCCGTGTTCATGCCTTGTGCGCCTGCGGGACTGTGAATGTGCGCGGCGTCGCCCGCGACGAAGGCGTTTCCTTTCCGGTACGTCGGCACGCCCCGGCTCTGCAGCCGATACCGTGTGAGCCAGTGGCTCTCCACGACCGTCGGCTCATTGCTATCTGCACGCTCACGCGGCACCAAACGACGAAGCTGGGAGAGAAACTCTTCGGGATCCAGGTGTCTGGATTCGTCGCTGCTGGCCGCGGGCAGGATCATGATGATGCGGAAGTGATGCGGGCCCGGCAGGGGAAACGCGAGCAGCACACCGTCCGGCGCGGGGCAGATC
>JAJAYP010000101.1 GCA_026786185.1 Gemmatimonadaceae bacterium | reverse complement strand
GTGCGTACGTGCGCAGCACGGTCCCCGCTGCGTCGAGAAACTCCAGCGTCACCGGCTGCGCCGAATCCGGCGCGGCGGCGAGGGAGAAGTAGACGTTGGCGCCGAAGGGTGGATTCTTTCCCGTGGTCGTCGTCGCCGGCGAGCGTCCCCCGCCCAACAGGGCGACGCGCGGCGCGTACAGACGCACGCTCTCGGGTGCGGTCGTCGTGTTGTGCTGCCGCACCGGCGTGAGATCGTCCATCGCCCAGAATGCACGTCCCTCCGTGGCGGCATAGAGATCACCGTGACGCACCGAGAGATCGGTCACCGGCGTGATGGGGAGATTGCGCGAGAACGCGCTCCACTCGGCGCCTCCGTTCCACGATACGTAGACGCCCGTCTCCGTGCCGGCATAGAGCAGGTTTCGCCGCTCGGGATCCTCGCGGATCACGCGGACCGGCTCGAGCGCGCGCAGCCCGTTCGTGATGCGCGTCCACGACCTGCCATAGTCGGCGGACTTGAACGCGAGCGGTGCGTAGTCGCCATGGCGATCCCGGCGAAACGCGAGATACACGGTGGCTGGATCGTGCGGTGAGACTTCGACGTTGTTGGCCAGTCCGAGCATCGCGTCGCGAGGGGTGACGTTGGTCCACGTCCGCCCCCCATCACGCGTGAGCTGCACGAGCCCGTCGTCCGTGCCGACGTAGATCGTGCTCGCGTCATGCGGAGATTCGGCGATGTGTACGATCGTTCCGTACGTCTCACCGCCCGCGCCTTCGTTCGTGATCGGTCCGCCGCTGAATCCCTGCGTCGCTGCATCGTCGCGTGTCAGGTCGGGCGAGATAGGCGTCCACGTCCGGCCGCGATCGGTCGTGCGGAACAGGACGTTGCCGCCATGATAGAGCACCATCGGGTCGTGCCGTGACACGACGGCCGGCGCCGTCCAGTTGAAGCGATAGCGCGTCTTGTCGGTGGGCTCGGTGAGGTTGAGCTCCGGCCAGGGCATGATCGAGCGCGCGAGGCCGGTCTGCACGTCCAGCTCCTCGAAAATGCCGGCGTAGCAACCACCGTAGACGTAGCGCGGGTTCGCGCGGTCCACGCCGATGTTCGCGCTTTCGCACCCCGGCCCTTCCTGCCAGTCGCGCTCACCGATGCTCGGGCCATCGGATCGGCTCTTGATGATCACCGAGCTGTTGTCCTGCTGCCCACTGTAGAGCCGGTAGGGATACACGTCGTCCACGATCACGTGATAGAACTGCGCGGTCGGCTGGTTGTCCTGGGTGCTCCAGCTCCGGCCCGCGTCAAGCGAAACGGACACGCCGCCATCGTTGGCGTTGGCGAGCAGGCGCGAATCCTTCGGGTTGATCCAGAGCTGGTGGTTGTCGCCATGCGTGGCGGTGACGGTCGCGAAGGTCCGCCCGCCATCGATGGATTTCATGAATGGCGCGTTCATCACGTACACGACGTCGGCGTTCTGCGGATCGGCGGTGATCTTCATGTAGTACCATGAGCGTGTCTGGATGAGCCGGTCTTCGCTCAGCAGCCGCCAGGTCTTCCCGGCGTCATCCGATCGGAACAGGCCTCCCTTGTCCGCCTCGACGATCGCGTACACGCGCTCCGGATTCGCCGGCGACACCGCGACGCCGATCTTCCCCATCAACTTCGGCAGCCCCTCGGCCAGTCGTGTCCACGACTCGCCGCCGTCGGTGGACTTCCAGATGCCGCTGCCGTTGCCGCCGCTGCGCACGCGCCACGGGAGACGCTGGTGATCCCAGAACGCGGCGTAGAGGACGCGCGGATTCGACGCGTCCATCGACAGGTCGCTCGCGCCGCTCGTTTCGTTCTGTCCCGTCAGCACGAGCGTCCACGATTTTCCTCCATCGATCGAGCGATACACGCCGCGGTCGGTCGTGCCCTTCCACCGATCGCCCTGCACCGCCGCGTAGACGACATCGGGGTTGGCCGGATGCACGCGCACCTGCGCGATCTGCCTGCTCCGCTCCAGCCCGACGCGCGTCCAGGTCCGTCCGGCGTCGGTGCTCTTGTACATCCCGTTGCCATACGACGACGACTGCCCGCGCACGGCGTGCTCCCCGGTGCCGACGTACACGACATTCGCATCCGACTCCGCCACCGCGATGGCACCGATCGAGCCGCTCATCCCCGACCCATCGGAGACGTTCTTCCACGAATGGCCCGCGTTCTCCGTCTTCCACACGCCGCCGCCGGTATATCCGGCGTAATAGACGTATGGCTGCGACGGAACGCCGGCGACGGCGTTGGCGCGGCCACCACGGGCGGGCCCGATGTTGCGCCACTGCAAGGCGCGGAACCGCGTGGTGTCGGCGCGCGGCGCTCCGGTGTTCACGGAATCACGCGACTGGGCGCCGGCCATTGCGGCATGCAGTACGATCGCGCAGAGCGTAACGGCGGCGCGGCAAGGAGAGAGCGAATTCACGAGTGGGGATGTAGGAGGACATGGACGCACGGTGGCGAACCATGACGTAGCGGGGGGACACGAGCCGCTCGCAATATTTCTCCGGCATCGACCGACAGCAAGCGGAGCGACATGGCAGGCGTGAGCGCGAAATCGCAAAGCCCTTCCGTCGTCGCGCCGGCGTGCCGTACATTCGACGCGCCACCCGCTCGTGTCTCCGGAGGCCATGATGCGCATCGCCACCCGGTTCCTCCTGCTCTCCGTCACGCTGCTCGCCTGTGCGAGCGGCGCACCGGGCACGCAGCAGGACGACGAACTGGACACCTTCGTGCGAGCGCAGATGGCGCAGCGGCGGGTGCCCGGCCTCTCGCTCGCCATCATCGAGGATTTTCGCATCGTCGAGGCCCGGGCGTATGGCATTACCGAGGCGGGCGGGCAGGATCCCGTCACTCCCACCACGCTCTTCCAGGCCGGTTCCATCAGCAAGTCGGTCGCGGCACTTGGCGCGTTGCAGCTCGTCGAGCAACGGAAGCTCTCGCTGGATGGCGACGTCAATCGGGCGCTCACCACCTGGAAGCTCCCCGCCAGCGCGTTCACCACGACGAAGCCGGTGACGCTGCGGGGATTGCTCTCGCATTCGGCCGGGCTCACCGTGCACGGCTTTCCGGGGTACGCGCCGGACGCACCGATGCCGACGCTCGTCCAGGTGCTCGACGGCACTCCTCCGGCGAATACGGCCCCCGTTCGCGTGCAGGCGGAGCCCGGTGCGCGGTGGCAGTATTCCGGCGGCGGCTACACGGTGATGCAGCAGATGATGATCGACGTGACGCTGGAACCGTTCCCGGAGTTCATGCGCCGCGCCGTGCTCTCACCCATCGGCATGACGTCGAGCACGTTCGAACAGCCGCTGCCGCCGGCACTGGCGACGTTGACGGCGAGCGGGCACCTGGCCGACCAGGCGCCGGTGCAGGGTCGATGGCACGTCTATCCGGAAATGGCAGCCGCAGGCTTGTGGACGACGCCCTCCGACCTGGCGCGATTCGCGATCGAGGTGCAGCGGTCGTTCGCGGGTCGCTCGTCGAAGGTCATCTCGCGCGCCATGACGCGGCGCATGCTCACCGTGGAGCGGGACGGCGACGCCCTCGGCGTCTTCGTGCAGGGCACCGGCCGAAGCCTGCTGTTCAATCACGGCGGGCGCGACGAGGGGTTCGATGCCTCGCTCAACGCGTTGGCCGAGACGGGACAGGGACTCGTCGTCATGATCAACGCGAACGACAACTCCCGGATGCTGAATCGGATCGCCGGCGTCGTGGCGAAGCGGTATGGCTGGCCCACGGCGTCCACATACGCGCCGCCAGCGCCGAGCGCGGCCGACGTGCCGCTCGCGCGCCTGCAGTCGGTGACCGGGCGTTACGAGCTCGCGAACAACAACATGATCACCTTCGTCGTCGTCGACGGCCAACTGTACTCCGCATCCGATGGGCTGCCCGACGAGCGATTCGTCCGCATCGGCGACGACCGATACGCGTCGGCCGACCGCAATGTGCGCGTCACCTTCACCCGTGACGCGCGGGACGACGCGATCGGACTGACGTGGACCCTGGGCGACCGCCAGCGCGCGGTGCCGCGCGTGGGTCCACTCGTCAGCATGCTGCCGCGACAGTCTGACTCCGATCCGGCACTGACGGCGCGGGTGGATGCCACGTTACGCACGCTGGCACAGGGAGGTGAAGCGGTGAGCAGCGCTGATGCGCTCACCGCGGGAGCGCGCGTGGCGTACGGGCGGGCGCCGTGGCGCGCCGCGGTCGGTTACCGCGCCGTCACCTTCCTGGGCGCGGAGGACGTGCGCGGCAGGAAGCTGGAGCGCCACGGACATCCCGTGAGTCGCATCGCCTATTACCAGGTCGCGACTGAGCGAGGACGTCGCGCACTTCTCGTCTACCTGACGGCTGAAGGACTGATCACCGATTTCGACGACGTGATCGACTGATGTCGTCCTTCCGGCGCACGCGCGACGGATGAACGCGCCGGAAACCGCACTGTCGGTGACGGCGGTTCGTCGCCTCGCGCGCCGCATTGCCGAGCGGACCACCGGCTCCGGCATGCCGAGCGCCGATGTTCGCCTCGAGCTTGAGACACTCGACCGTGATGCGACGTTCACTCCGGGCGCCCGCGCCGCATTTCAGGACCTGCTCGCGCGTCTCGGGATCGCCACGGTGCACGCGATTCGCCTTCCGCTCGATGACGAGCCATTCTGGTTCCGCGGCGGACATCCACTCGCCGACCACCAGTCCCGACCGCAGCTACCCGAGGCGGCCGACATCGTGGTGATCGGTGCCGGTCTCACGGGCGCCTCCGCTGCCTACCATCTCGCGGAGAGCGTGACCGAGCAGCGCCGCATCGTCGTGCTCGACCAGGGTGATCCGGCGGGCGAGGCGAGCGGCCGCAACGGCGGCAACTTCGAGCTGATACCGGAGAACTCCGTCGGCATGTACGAGGGTCTCGCGCGCGAACGCCATGCCTTCCTGCGCCGCAGCTATCCGAAGCTGCCGATCGAGGTGGTGCAGGCAGAGAGCGAGCGACAGGCGTCGCTCGTGCTCGGCCTCGCGCTGCGCAATCGGGAGCTGTTCAAGGGAATCATCCTGCACGAGCGCATCGATTGCGATTTCGCGCCCCGCGGCTGGATGCATCTCGCGAGTACGGAAGAGGAAGAACAGGGAATGTGCGAGGAAGTGACCCTTGCCGCGCAGCACGGACAGCGCATCGAGCTCTGGTCACGCCGGAAGATCCGACTCGAGTTCGGTTTCGAGAATCCCTACCTCGGCCGCTTCATTCCAGGCGACGGCACCTATCATCCTTTCAAGTACGTGTGTGGACTGTTGCGATGCGCCATCCGCGCCGGTGTCGAGCTGTACGCGCGCACGGCCGGGCGCGAGCTCGTCTCGTTCGGCGGCCAACAGCTCGTCGTCACCGATCGTGGCACCATCGCGGCGCGCGCGGTCATCGTCGCCACGAACGCGTTCACCAGCCAGCTGCTTCCCGAGCTGTCGCAGATCAAGCCGTATCAGAGCCAGGTCCAGGTCACCGAGCACGCGCCCGATCGGGCGCGCGGGCGCGTCATCACGTGCGAGGACGGCCCGACCTTCTTCAATCAGCCCCGCGCCACCGCTCGCAATGGACGGGCGCCACTGCTCATGGGAGGAGGCGCCGATCGGGCGATGTCGAATCCGTCGTCACGCCGGCGTTCCCCACGTGTGCACCAGCAATTGCTCGCACTGCGCGATCGTTTCTATCCCGAGCTGCGTGGGTGCCCGCCGTCGGCCGAGTGGGTGGGACCGATGGCATTCACCCCGGACCAGTTGCCGGCAATCGGGTTTCTGCGCCCGGGCGTAGTGATCGCCGCCGGCTACAATGGATACGGTGGGAGCTACACCACCGCCGCCGGCATGGCGGCGGCGCAGATGGCGCGTATGGGCTGCACTCCCGACTGGGTGCCCGAAGACGTGTTCTCGCCGCGACGGCTCACCCGCGCCGAACCGATCTTCATGACGGAGCGCGACAGCCTGTGGCGCATCGCGGCGGCGCTCTGCCGCCAACTGAAGTACGTGAACCGCCAGATCTCCGAGGCACTCACGCTGAGTACGGGTGAAGCGGCATCGGCGGTGCCGCGGCATGTCCCTCCTCGCGTATCGCGCATGCTCCGCGTCGGAGACCTGGCGCCTGAACCGGCGACGTCGATCGCGCCGGAGATGCTCGCGGCCTTCCCCGCGTTCCGTGATTTTACCCTCGACGAGCTCCGCACGTTGCTGGAGAGCATGCAGCGCCGGGACATGGCGCACGGTACACTTCTTTTCATGGAAGGCGATCCCGGTAGCACCTGTTACGTGCTCGTGCGCGGCGCGGTCGATGTGAGCGTGAAGGTGCGCGGACAGCCGCAGCTCCTGGCGCAGCTCAGCCCTGGCGCAATTTTCGGACAGGCGAGCCTGATCGAGAACGAGCCGCGCTCGACGAGCTGCTCCATCCATCGCGATGCGCTGCTGGCCGAGATCCATCCCGATGCGTGTGAGCGTCTCCTCGCCAGCGGTTCGCCGCTCGCGCTGAAGCTGCTGTCCGCGCTCAACCAGGGGCTCGTCGCCGCATTGCGCGCCGCCGGCCGGAACCTGATGCGTCTCGACGCGCGACGAGACGGCGACTCGCCGGTGCCGATGATGGACCTGTCCTAGCGACTGATGGCATTGCTGGGCATGCAGGACGTCGGCATCGCGTTCGGAGGGCCACCAGTGCTCGAACGCGCCCGCTTCGCGATCGAGCGGGGCGAGCGCGTGTGCCTGCTCGGCCGTAATGGTGCCGGCAAGAGCACGATCATGCGGCTGCTCGACGGTACGATGACGCCCGACGCGGGCGACATCGTGCGCCAGACCGGCGTCACCGTCACGCGGCTCGAGCAGGAAGTGCCGGACGACGTGGAGGGCACCACCTTCGACGTCGTCGCGGCCGGGCTGGGACCAGCCGGCCTGCTCCTCGCGCGATACCACCATGCCAGCCACCGCGTCGCCACGGACCACAGTGACGGCGCGCTGCGCGAGCTTGACCGACTGCATCACGAGCTGGATGTCGCCGGTGGGTGGGAGATGCAGACACAGGTGGACACCGTGTTGCAGCACCTCGGTCTCGATCCCGAGGCGGAGTTCGGTGCATTGTCCGGCGGACGCAAGCGGCAGGTGCTGCTCGCGCGCGCCCTCGTGCGCAATCCGGATGTCCTCCTCCTCGACGAGCCGACGAATCATCTCGACGTCGACGCGATCGAGTGGATGGAGCGTTTCCTGATCGATCGCGGGGCGACGATGCTCTTCGTGACGCACGACCGCGCCTTCCTGCGCCGGCTCGCCACGCGCATCGTCGAGCTGGATCGCGGGCGGCTCGTGGATTGGGGGACCGACTACGACACGTATCTCGAGCGCAAGGAGAATGCGCTTTCGTCCGAAGCGAAGGAGTGGTCGGAGTTCGACAAGAAGCTGGCGAAGGAGGAGGTGTGGATCCGCACCGGCATCCAGGCGCGCCGCACGCGGAATGAAGGGCGGGTCCGTTCGCTCGAGGCGCTGCGGGTGGAGCGCGGCGCGCGGCGCGAACGCACCGGCACGGTGAAGCTGCAGGCGCAGGAATCGGAACGCTCTGGCCGGCTCGTGGCTGAAGCCCGCGACGTGACCTTCGCACGCGGCGAGCGCACCATTGTTCGTGGTCTCACCACGACCATCGCCCGCGGCGATCGCGTCGGGCTCATCGGCCCCAACGGATCCGGCAAGACGACCCTGCTGCGTCTCCTGCTCGGCCAGCTCGCGCCGGATACGGGCACCATCAGGCTGGGCACCGGGCTCGAGGTGGCGTACTTCGACCAGCTCCGCGAGCAGCTCGACCCGGAGCGCAGCGTGTTCGACAGTGTTGCCGATGGCGCGGACTTCATCGAGCTCCGCGGTGCGCGCAAGCACGTGCTCGGCTACCTCCAGGACTTTCTCTTCTCCGCCGATCGCGCGCGAACGCCGGTTCGCGCCTTATCCGGCGGGGAGCGAAATCGACTGCTGCTCGCGCGACTGTTCACGCGCACCTTCAACCTGCTCGTGCTCGACGAGCCGACGAACGACCTGGACATCGAGACGCTGGACCTGTTGGAAGAACTCCTGCTGGAGTTCTCCGGCACGCTGCTCGTCGTGAGCCACGATCGCGCCTTCCTCGACAACATCGTCACGAGCACCCTCGTGTTCGAGGGAGACGGGCGAGTCGCCGAGTATGCCGGCGGCTACACCGACTGGGTTCGGCAACGTCAGGCGGCCGCGGCGCCGGTACCTGCCCCGCTGGCGCCGACGATCAGGAAGACCGTACCCGTCGCCCCGTCGCGTGCGACGCGATCCAGGAAGTTGACCTTCGCCGAGAAGGAGGAGCTCGCCGATCTTCCCGACCGGATCGACGCGCGCGAACAGGAACGTGAGCACGTCTATCTGTCGCTCGCCGAGCCCGCGCTTCTACGCGATGGTGCCGCCGTGGCATCCGCGCACGCGCGACTCGCCGCGGTGGAGACGGACATCGCCAATCTCACCGCGCGCTGGGAAGCGCTCGAAACCATCGCCACGAGCCAGAACGCATGACGACGATTCCCGATCCACTCGCTCGCGCGCGCGCACTCACCAGGCTGCTCGACAGCGCCGCTCGCGTGCCGGGAACCAGCTTCCGCTTCGGACTCGATCCCGTGCTCGGTCTGATTCCCGGACTTGGCGATGTGGCCGGCGCGGCCCTCAGTGGATATGTCGTGATCCTCGCGTCGCGCCTCGGTGCACCGAAGTCGGTCCTCGTGCGGATGCTCGGCAACGTCGCCATCGATACCGTAGCCGGCGCGATGCCCGTCGTCGGTGACCTGTTCGACGCGGCCTGGAAGTCGAACACCCGCAACCTCGCACTGCTCGAGCGGCACGTCGGTCTCCCGACGACCGAACGGGCCGCGAGCCGCGCCGTCGTGTGGCTGACGGTCGCGGCGCTTGCCGTGCTCGCCCTCGGTGCAATCGCGCTCGCGATCTTCGTCGTCCGCGCGCTGCTCG
>JAJAYP010000100.1 GCA_026786185.1 Gemmatimonadaceae bacterium | reverse complement strand
GAGCTTCGTCGGCCGCGGCCGCGCCGAGGGCGCCGACGCCGGGGGCGCGGGGTGGGGGCGCGGCCCGGGGGACCCGGGGGGGGGCGCGGGCGGGGGGGGGTGGGGGGGGGGGGGGGGGGGGGGGTAGGGGGGGGTTGCTTAGGCGCCTTGCTCCCCCAGTTGGGGGGCGCGGGGGGGGGGCCCCCCCATCGTGGTCATGTGGATCGGTCGGCTACTTGCCGTTTTCCGTATAGGACACGCAGTCGCCCTGATTCTTGAAGCCGCTGCCGTCGGCTCGCTTCAGGGTTCTCCAGCCGTCGTCCTTGCACGCGTCCTTGCTCGTCGCGACGCGAAAGGGCTCGAAGTCGTACGTGATGGACATGTTCGGCGTGTCGAGATGAAGCGCGTCTGCTGAGGCGACGAGGGCGTCGCCACCGCTGCCCTGGTTCAATCCGAAGCCGCCAAGGATGACCGCGTCGGGATTGTTCGACACGATCGTCCCCCACGTGACGTAGCATAGTTTCGCGCACGCTCCGTTGATCTTCCGGGTCGACCACCAGATGGCGTTGCCGCCGTTGTAGGCGTCCCAGTTCTGCCACCGGTTGGAGACGACAGGGCCCTGGGTCGGGTTGTAGACAGGCTCGAAGACCAGCGTCGAAAAACCACCGGCGGTGCGCGGACCGTTGAAATCGATGACGACGTTGATCGCGGTCACCTGCTCAGCGGTGCCGGTCGTCCGATAGGTCGAGTAGCTCATCGACCGGACGTCAGCGAGTTTCGTCCCGATGTGATCGAAGTTGAAGAGCTGCACCTTGTCGGCGGGCGTCGGCGTCGTGAGGGTGATGCTGCCGACTCCGAGCGGAGGCTCGGCGGGGCCGGTCACGAACGTGCCATTGCCAGCGCCGCGAGTGTAGAGCACCCAGTGGCCCAGCGGAGGCGTATCCTCGGCCTGTCGGCTGACGTCCGACTCCGTGACGACGACCGTGCCTCCGCTCGCGGCATCCTGCGCAAGGGCGCGATCAGCGCGCAGTGCGGTCGGTGAGGAAGAATCGCCGGAACAGGCGGCGAGTCCGAGCAGTAGCGATGAGGCAAGTGCAGCGTGACGATTTAACATGACACCTCTGGATGATGGCCCCGACATGGGGGCTAGTATCGTACGCCTGCGAAGATGCGGGGCGCAATGGAACAGTGTAGCGGTCACGCCTGACAGCGCGCAGCGAGCGCGTCGGTGTTGCCGCGTGGTGCCCTTCCCGCGCTCACCACGTCGGCCAACGTTTCACGTGGCTGGACGGGAAGCGACATCGTCCGTGCAAAGTGTTGTACCTTAACGAGTTACGAACACGCGACCCTGTTGCATAAATAGTCAGTGCGAATTAGATTCCCCGTCTGCAACGCACCCCTGCTTTTGGTGTGCGTTCGGTACGGATTTCATCGCGACATTTGCCAGTGGAGTTCATGACGAAGACGACCGACAAGCCGGCGACGAGCGAGTACGGCGCCGGCCAGATCACGGTGCTCAAGGGGCTCGAGGCGGTGCGCAAGCGTCCGGGCATGTACATCGGGTCGACGTCGGAGCGTGGGTTGCACCACCTCGTCTACGAAGTCGTGGACAACTCCATCGACGAGGCGCTCGCCGGCTACGCGGATAACGTGAGCGTGATCATTCACGCCGACAACTCCGTCACGGTGGAAGACAACGGGCGGGGTATCCCCGTCGACCTGCACCCCATCGAGAAGATTCCCGGTGTGGAGCTCGCGATGACGGTGCTGCATGCCGGCGGCAAGTTCGACAAGGACAGCTACAAGGTGTCGGGCGGCCTGCACGGTGTGGGCGTGTCGGTGGTGAACGCGCTGTCCGAGCAGCTCAAGGTGTGGGTGCGGCGCGGGGGCCAGGAGCACTACATGGACTTCATGCGTGGCGACACGCAGACGAAGCTCAAGGTGCTCAGTGAGGTGCCGAAGAAGCAGACCGGCACGAAGGTGTGGTTCAAGCCCGACCACCTGATCTTCACGGAGCTCGTCTACGTCTATGCGACGCTCGCCTCGCGGCTGCGCGAGCTGTCGTTCCTGAACAAGGGCGTGACGATCACGCTGAAGGACGAACGGGCGGAACAGGAAAAGGAGGAGACGTTCCTCGCCAAGAACGGGCTGCGCGAGTTCGTGCAGCACCTCAACACGAACCGCAAGCCGCTCCACAACGAGGTCATCTATCTCGACACGACGAAGGACGACGTCGGGATCGAGCTCGCGATGCAATACAACGACGGATACCAGGACACCGTCTTCTCGTTCGTGAACAACATCAACACGCACGAGGGCGGCACACACCTGACCGGCTTCAAGAGCGCCCTGACGCGCGTGATCAACCAGTACATCCAGAAGTCGTCGCTCTCCAAGAAGGACAAGGAGACGGTGCTGTCGGGTGACGACGTCCGCGAAGGGCTCACCGCCGTCCTGTCGGTGAAGGTGAAGGAGCCGCAGTTCGAGGGGCAGACCAAGACGAAGCTTGGCAATTCCGAAGTGGAGTCGGCGGTGAAGACCGTCGCCAACGAATGGATCGCGCAGTATCTCGACGAGCATCCGCGCACGGCGAACATCGTGATCGAAAAGGCGATGTCGGCAGCCCGGGCGCGCGAGGCGGCCCGCAAGGCGCGTGACCTGACACGCCGAAAGAGTGCGCTCGACGTCGGCAACCTGCCGGGCAAGCTGGCGGATTGCTCGCTGACGGATCCGGCGCTCTGCGAGATCTATCTCGTCGAGGGGGATTCGGCGGGTGGGTCGGCCAAGCAGGGCCGCAAGCGCGAATTCCAGGCGATCCTTCCGCTACGCGGCAAGATCATCAACGTCGAGAAGGCGCGCATCGACAAGGTCCTGTCGAACGAGGAGATCCGGACGATCATCACCGCGATCGGCACCGGCATCAAGGACGAGTTCGACGTCACGAAGGCGCGCTATCACAAGATCATCATCATGACGGACGCCGACGTGGACGGCGCGCACATCCGCACCCTGCTGCTGACCTTCTTCTACCGACAGATGCCGGAGCTGATCGAGGCGGGCTTCGTCTACATCGCGCAGCCGCCACTCTTTCGCGTGGCCAAGGGGAAGGAAGCGTACTATGCGTACGACCTGAAGGAGCGCGACGACATCGCGAAGCGGATGGTGCCGGACGGAAAGTCCGGCCTCAACATCCAGCGTTACAAGGGACTCGGCGAGATGAACGCTGACCAGCTCTTCGACACGACGATGGATCCCAACACGCGGACGCTGCTCAAGGTGAACGTCGAGGACGCCGTCATGGCGGACGAGATGTTCCGCAAGCTGATGGGTGACGAGGTGGAACCGCGGCGGCAGTTCATCGAGGACAACGCCAAGTTCGCGTCCAACCTGGACAGCTGAGTCGCGGGCGCATCACCGCGGGAACGAGGGGCGGTCACCGAGCTGGTGACCGCCCTCGTCACACCGGCAGCTACCTGCGTCCGGGAATCCTCACGACGCCGAATTCGAGCAGCCAGATGCCGTCCGCGCTGTCGTTCAGCCGGTGCCAGGTGACGCCGGTGCGAAAGCCCATGGAACCGGATCCGAAGACGGCGGCGGCGCCAAGATTGGTCCCCCAGGTGCCACCGACGCCACCTGCGCCAGCGCCGCCGATGAGCGTGAGGCCGGCCGAGGGAAGCAGGAGAACGTTCGGCGCAAGCGCGAGCGGGAGTGCGACACCACCGCGTGCGCCGCTCAGCAG
>JAJAYP010000099.1 GCA_026786185.1 Gemmatimonadaceae bacterium | reverse complement strand
GGGGGGGAAGCCCATCGCGTGAATGCGGCCAGCCGCCGCCGCGAGCCTTGCGCCCGGGCGCGGCGGGGCGCCGTGCGGCGGGCGCGCGCATTCCTTCCGCCGGGGGGACTCGTCGTCGCTGCGCGACTCGAGACGCCGGCTCCAGGAATGCGCGCTCCCTCACGCCGCTCCATCCATTGCGGACGGCGCTCGCGCCGACCGCACTCCGAATTCCCACGCCGCCCGCCGCACGCCTCTCGCCCCACGACGCGCCGTACGCCTCTCGCCGTACGCCTCTCGCCGTACGCCTCTCGTCGTACGCCTCTCGTCGCACGGCCGTTCGTCTCATCACGCTGGTCGCCATGTCAATCACCGAGTCCCTCTCCATGTCACTCATCATCCGGGCTGCCGCGCTCCTCTCGATTTTCGTCGCCATACCTCTCACGGCCCAGGAAACGCCCACCGAGCGCGCGGCGGCGCACGAGGTGATCCGGAAGATGGCGGTGCTGGAGCAATCGCTCGGCGTGCCGGCGCTCGTCGCGCAGCTCACCGCGCCGAACGCCGCGCGCGATGCGGTTGTCGCCCGCGCGGAGCAGCTCATGAAGAGCGAGCTGCTCGCGCTGGGCGACGACATCACTCGGCATCCCGAGGTCGGTTTCAAGGAAACCGAGTCGGTGAAGAAGCTCACCGGTTATCTCGAGGCGCACGGATTCGCCGTGGAGATGGGGGTCGCCGGCTTGCCGACGGCCTTCGTGGCGCGCTACCGGAAGAACAACGGCGCACCGACGCTCGGCATCATCCTGGAGTACGACGCCCTGCGCGGCACCAAGGGTGCCTTTCACGGCGATCAGCACAGCGCGCAGGGGCCAATCGGCATCGCCGCGGCTGTCGCGATGGCGGAGTATCTGTCCACCAGCAAGCTGCCGGGGAGCGTGATCGTGTACGGGACGCCCGCGGAGGAGATGATGCCCCCGCCCAGCAAGACGGTGATGCACGACGCGGGAGTGTTCAAGGAGGCTGACGTCATCGTCCGCAGCCACTCCAGCCCCAGCACCACGCGTCCAGCGCACGGGTTCGGAAGCTGCTGCATGAACATCAGCGGCACGCGTTACACCTTCAGCGGCGCACCGGCGCACCAGCTCCAGGCGTGGAACGGGCGCAACGCCCTTACTGCAGTAGTGCACCTGTTCAATAACATCGATGGCCTGCGCAGCAACATCCGGCCCGAGTCGCGCGTGCAGGGCGTGATCCTCGAGGGTGGCACAGCACCCAACGTCGTCCCCGACCGGGCGGTCGCGGACTTCTACATCCGCTACCCTGACGCCGTCTACCTGCGGCAACTTGTCGCGATGGTGGATGACGCGGCGCGAGGTGCGGCGCTGGGGACGGGCACGAAGGTGAAGATCGAGCACTACGGATCGATGCAGGATGGCATCTCGGTCGCGTCGCTCGCCGAGGTCGGCTTCGCGTACCTGACGAAGTACGGCGCCACCAACGTGGATGCCGAGCGGGGCAAGCCGCAGGGATTCGAGGAAACAGGGTCGGTGTCGTCGGCCATTCCCGGCATCGGGTTCAGTGCGCAGACCACGACAGCGCCCTATCACACCTACGAGATGGAGTCCGACGCGCTCGCCGAGGTGGGGCACAGGGGATTCAGCGTGGACGCGCAGGCGATGACCGCGCTGCTATTCGATTTCGCGACGCGACCAGCGTATCGCGTCCTCGTGCGTAGGGAGTTCGACGGGCTCCGCGCGCTGTTCGGTGAGTATCAGCAGGCGCTCACGCGCACGTACATGGTGCCGATGGTGCCCGACCCGCAGTAATCACGACCACCTGTCACCCTTTGCCGCCGCCGCTTCAGGCCTTCGCCGCCGCGATCGGCTTGCGCGCCCTCCCTCCCTCCCTCCCTCCCGACGATACCCCAATGGCCCTTCGTCCTCATCGCACCGCTGTTCGCTTCCTTGCGCTCGTAGTGTCACTCGTCGTCGCGGCGCCCGCCGCGGTGCCAGCGCAGCAGGCGGTGCCGGTTGGTGAGACCGGTACCGGCCGCCCCGCCGTGCCCACTGAGCGCGACTCGGCTGCCGATACGCGAGGGCGCATCGCGTGGCGCGCGGTTGGTCCGGCCAACCAGGCCGGCCGCATCTCGGCCGTCGCTGGCGTACCGGGCAATCGCGACGTGTACTACGTCGCGGGCGCGAACGGAGGGATCATCAAGACCACGAATGGCGGCACGACGTTCAGGCCCATTTTCGACAAGCAGAGCGCAACTTCCATCGGCGCCATCGCGGTGTCGCCGAACGATCCCAACGTGCTCTATGTCGGCACGGGCGAGGGCAACCCGCGCAACAATGCCTCGGTGGGCGATGGGATGTACAAGTCCGTGGATGCCGGCGAGCACTGGACCCGCATCGGGCTGGAGAAATCGGACAAGGTCGCCCGCATCGTGATCGATGCACGCTCATCCGACATCGTGTACGCCTGCGTGCTGGGTCGTGAGTGGGGGCCGAACGCGGAACGCGGTGTGTACCGCACCACCGATGGCGGAAAGAGCTGGACGCGCGTGCTGTACGTGGATGCGCAGACCGGCTGCTCCGACGTTGCCGCCGATCCTGGCAACTCCAACATCCTGTACGCCGGCATGTACACGCATCGCCGCTGGGCCTGGCATCTGGAGTCGGGTGGCGGCAACACGGCGGTCTATCGCTCGGTGAACGGCGGCACCACGTGGGAGCGGCTGTCCGGGAAGGGCCGCACGAACGGCCTTCCCACGGGCGACATGGACCGCATCGGCGTCGCCGTGGCGCCGAGCGAGCCGAATACCGTGTACGTGATCAGCGAGACGAAGGACGAAGGCGAGTTGTGGCGATCGGACGATGGCGGCAACCGGTGGCGCACGGTGAGCCGCGACCGCAACATCAACTTCCGCCCCTTCTATTACGCCGACATTCGCGTGGATCCACAGAACCCGAACCGCGTGTTCGCGCTGGCCGGTTCGCTGTACCTCACTGAAGATGGCGGCGCGACCTTCCGGACCGTCGGTCGCGACGTGCACGGCGATCATCAGGCGCTCTGGATCGACCCCACCAACCCTCGCTACATCCTGAGCGGATCGGACGGCGGCTGGCAGGTGAGCTACGACGGCGGCAAGAGCTTCGAGGTGGTGAACACCTTTTCGTTCGCGCAGTTCTATCACATCAACTACGACATGCAGCAGCCGTACATGGTGTGCGGCGGACTGCAGGACAACGGCAACTGGTGCGGCCCCAGCCGCTCGCTCTCGGCGCAGGGCAACCGCAAGAGCGACTGGTTCACCGTGTCCGGCGGCGACGGGTTCTTCACGGTGCCCGTGATGGACAAGCCCTGGCTCGTCTACTCCGACGCGCAGGGCGGGATGCTCAACCTCACCGACACGCGCACCGGCACGCAGAAGACGATCTATCCCTATCCCAACCGTGTGGGCTCGGTGGGCGACGCGATGATCTCGCACAAGTACCGGTTCAACTGGAATTCGCCCATCGCGCTGTCGCCGCAGAATCCGAAGGTCGTGTACTTCGGCGGCAATGAGCTGTTCCGCTCCACCGACTACGGCACGTCGTGGCAGGTGATCTCTCCCGACCTCACGACGAACGATACGACCAAGCAGCAGTCGTCCGGCGGTCCTGTCGTCGTGGACAACACGGCCGCGGAGTTCCACAGCACGCTGCTCTCCATCTCTCCCTCCCCCCTCGACTCGGGCGTGATCTGGGTGGGCACCGACGACGGAAACGTGCAGGTGACGCGCGATGCGGGACGCACCTGGTCGAACGTCTTCACGAAGGTGCCGGGGCTCAAGCCGAATGCCTGGATCCCGACGGTCGAGGCATCGCACCACGACGCCGGCACGGCGTACGTCGCCGCCGATCACCATCAGGACGACGATTATGCGCCGTACGTCTACATGACAACCGACTTCGGGCGCAGCTGGCGCCGCATCACCGGCGACCTGCCGGTGAGCGCGTCGTGGGTACACGTGGTGCGCGAGGATCCACGTAACCGGAATCTCCTGTACGTCGGCACCGAGATGGGTGTGTGGGCCTCGTGGGACCGCGGCGTGCATTGGCGCTCCATTCGTGGTAACGTGCCCGTCACTCCAGTCCGCGACATCCAGATCCATCCGCGCGAGAACGATCTGCTGCTCGCCACGCACGGGCGCGGGCTCTACATCCTGGACGACATCACGCATCTGCAACGACAGCCGGCCGGTGATTCCAGCGTGACGCTCTTCGACATGCGGCCCGCAATCCGGTGGAGCGAGTGGAGTCGCGACGGCAACCTGGGCCAGAAGAAGTGGACGGGCGAAAACCCGTTGGCCGGCGCGCTCATCACCTATCACCTTCGCTCGCAACCGGCCGGGGAGGTGAACGTCACCATCACTGATGGCGACGGCCGCACGGTACGGCGGCTCAAGCGTGTTTCGGACGATGCGGGTTTGAACCGTGTGGCATGGGACCTACGCATGGACCCGCCGCCAACGCCGCCGCGCGCGCCACCCGCCGCGGGCGAAGCGCCACCTCCACCTCCACGCGATACGTCGCTGGCGGCGATGCGCGCGCGCCGCGCGGGGGCCGACTCGACCAGCACCGATGACGAGTACGAAGCGCGATACAGCCCCAACGTGGGAGCACCGGTGCTGCCCGGCACGTACACCGTGACGCTGGTGGTGGATGGCCGGCGCTATTCCAGGCCGGTGCAGGTGACGCTAGATCCGCGGTCCGACATGACGCCTGCGCAGCTCGTGGCGCAGCGCGACGCGGCCGTACGGATGACGGAGCTGACGGTGCGCGTGAACCGCGTCATCGCCACCACAGACGATGTGTTGCTGCAGCTCACGCGGCTGCAGGAACGGCTGCGTCGCCCGGCATCACCCGACAGCGCCACTGACGCCGGCGCGGGCGGCGGGGGGCAGGCAGCCAATCCGCAGCTCACGGGAGAAGTGGCCGCCGCGCTCGCCGAGCTGAAGGTGTTCCGCGACTCGGTGCTCGCCCGCCCGATGCCGAGACTTGGTTACCGGCAGTATCCCCGGCTGCGGGAAGAAGTGCAGACGGTCACGGGCATGATCGCGCGTCCCATGATGCCACCCACCGCGGGCGAACTGCTGCGCGCGAACGAGTTGCAGGTGGAGGTAGACCAGGCGCGGCAGCGGCTCGACGGCATGATTGGAGGACGCATCGCCACCATCAACCGGATGTTGGCGGGCACTCCGCATGTACTCACACCGCTGAGCGCCCGCGTGCTCATCCCCTGACCACTTCCCGACGTGGCCGACGTGCACGGTCATGCTCGGGGTCGGGGCGCATCGTCGGCCATGCACATGACGCGCTGATGACGGAGGATCGTATTCTGATTGTCGTCAGGGCACCCAGGAAGACGGGTGCTTTGAACCGCGGAGGACGCGGAGGAACGCAGAGGAGATCACATTGAACTGTCTCGCCTGTCCCCCGTTTCTCTGCCTTTGATCAGTCGCCCGTTGGTCTGACGGCTGCCCAGCGGCTTGCTCCGTTACGCAGCGAGCAGCGCTTTGAACCGCGGAGGACGCGGAGGAACGCAGAGGAGAGGACATTGAGCTGCCACGGTTCCCCTGCGTTCCTCTGCGTTCCTCTGCGGTGAATGAGTCGCCCGTTGGGCTGACGAATGCCGGACGATTTAGCTCCGGCCATCAGCGAGCAGCGCTTTGAACCGCGGAGGACGCGGAGGAACGCAGAGGAGATCACATTGGACTGCCACGGTTCTCCCCTGGGTTCCCCTGCGTTCCTCTGCGGTGAATGAGTCGCCTGTTGCTCTGACGAATGCCGGACGATTTAGCTCCGGCCATCAGCGAGCAGCGCTTTGAACCGCGGAGGACGCGAAGGAACGCAGAGGAGATCACATGGGACTGCCACGGTTCTCCCCTGGGTTCCTCTGCGTTCCTCTGCGTTCCTCTGCGTCCCTCTGCGGTGAATGAGTCGCCCGTTGGGCTGACGAACGTCGGACTATCCAGCTCCGGCCATCAGCGAGAAGCGCTTTGAACTGCGGTACACGTGGAGGAAGACAATTGGACGTCGCCGAGATAAACGTCCGGAGTGGACAAGTAGTGGATGCGGCGATGCAGGTTCACTCGGCGCTCGGTCCAGGGCTGTTGGAGAGCGCGTACCAGTCCTGCCTCGCCTTCGAGCTACGCAAGCGCGGCTTGCGCGTACGAGCCCAGCACCCGATGCCGATCGTCTATAGGGACGTGCGGATCGATATCGGCTACAAGGCCGACCTGCTCGTCGACGACGTGGTAGTCGTCGAACTCAAGGCCGTGGCGAAGGTGTTGCCCATTCATGCGGCGCAACTACTCTCCTACCTGAAGCTCAGCGGCGTCCAGGTAGGCTTGTTGATCAACTTCCACGTGCTTCATCTGAAGGACGGCATCACGCGGATGGTCAACAATCTCTAGCTCGCCGAATTCCCGTCTCCTGCGTTTCTCCACGCTCCGCTGCGGTAGACGGCTCGGCGCGAAGGTCCTCGATGTACGACATCACACGCGGGCGTAGTTACCGAGCGATCTCGGATGCCGTGCGAAGCGCGAGCGCGGTGAAGGTGAGGGTGCCATTGGCGCAGCTGGCGGACACGCAGGTCGGCGCGCCCACGACGAACAGGTTCTCGTGATCGTGTGCGCGGCCCCACTTGTCCACGACCGACGTCGCCGGATCGTCGCCCATGCGGCACCCGCCAACGGGATGATCCTGCCAGCCTCGCGCATCGTCCTCTTCCCGCTGGATCACCGTACCGCCGCCCGCGCTTGCCATCGTCTGAAACAACGTCTGGATGGCGCCCACGGAGTGCTCGCGTAAAGCCGCCGACGCCGGTGCATCGCGGAACGCCAGCCTGGGGAGCGGGTCTCCCCACGCGTTCTTGCGTGCGGGGTCGAGCGTGAGCTCGCTCGAGCGGTCCGGGATCACATCGTAGTACGCACGCACGCGGGCCACGCCGGTGCGTGTCCGCTCGCGCCAGTCGCGCATGACTTCGTCGCCCAGCATCAGTGCACCATCATCACCCTTGAGCCGCGGACCGCGATCGAACGTCGACTCCCAGACGCGAAGGTCGTGACGCAGGTATTCCGTGCCGACCGGGCTGCGCATGAACTGTTTCGACAGCAGCGAGTGCTGACCGTTGATGCCGGGGAACAGCTTGATCGGCAGCGAGATGAAGGCCTGCTGGTTGCGATGACCCGCGAGATACTTGCCGACGTTACCCGAACGGTTGCCGAGTCCGGCCGGCGCGCGCGAGCTTGCCGAGAGCAGGAGCAGGTGCGAGCTCCACACGTAACCCGCTGCGACGACGAACGTCTTCGCGCGGAACTCGACGGGAGTGCCGGCTCCCTTAACGTTGCGCTGCACCGCCTGAGCGCTCGCGATGCGCATGGAGCCGTCGTGCAGCACGAGCTTCCGCACGAGCGTGCGCGGGTAGAGGGTGACGCGATTCCTCGCGCGCAGCCGGCTCCAGGTGAAGTCGGGCGAGTATTTCGCACCGATGGGACAGATGGGTGAGCAGGTGTCGTTGCGGCAGCACTCTGCCCGACCCGAGTACGGCCGGGAATTCTTGGCCACCGGCTGGCTCCACATCGTGATCCCCGCCTTCGCCGTCCACTCCTTCAGGAGCCCCAGGTTGTACGTCAGCGGCATGGGGGCCATGGGGAATGGCTTCGCGCGCGGGTCCATCGCGGCCGGACCCTGTTCGCCCGCCACGCCCATCAGCTCTTCAGCTTCCTGATAGAACGGGTCGAGTTCGTCGTACGAGATCGGCCAGTCGGTGCCGACGCCGAACATCGACCGCGTGCGGAAGTCTTCGGGGCTGAAGCGTGGCGTCACTCCGCCCCAGTGCATGGCGAGCCCGCCCACCTGCATGGATCGCGACTGGAGTGGACCTTCCATCTCGTAGCCGTCCAGATGATCGTTCGGCCACGGGTTTTCGCCATACTCCATGAATCGCTCGCGGAGCGCGTACCGCTGTCCCAGCGGGGGAGCCTCGTCACCCGCCTCGACCACGACGATCCGGCCCTTCATCGTGCGCGAGAGCCGGTCGGCCACCATGGCCGCGCTGATACCGGAGCCGATGATGCACACATCGCTCTCGATCACCGTGCGCTTCGCGAATGCGCTCATGTGCGCACCTGGGCGAGGGGCAGCGGGCGGCGCGCGGAGGTCGCGAGGGGTCGGCAGTTCTCCTTGTCGATCTTCACCTGATAGCATCGGTTCGTCGCGTCGGGTGTGTCGTACCAATGTGACAGCAGCGCGAGGGCTACGTGTGGCGCACGTCCCACCGCACCGATGCGATCCGCCTTGAGCGCCGTCAGCTCTCGACGCACGATCTCTCGACGCCGCTCGAGGGGCAGCGCGGCGAACGAGCGTGCCCCATCCGCGCGCGCCGTCCGGTCGAGCGCGTCGAGCTGCGCCGCCCATTTCGTGGCCGGTGTCGGCCCCGTTGTGCCGAGCGCCGAGGTACCATAGCCATGTACCAGCTCGACATGCTCGCGATAGCCCGCGATCCAGCGCTGAAAGGCGCTCACCGCGGCGAGCGTGCCGGCGCGCCCGAGCTCTGAGGGCAATACTGCCTCGCCAAGCGCCTGCAGCGTGCGAGGGCTGGCGGCGATGTCATCGACGGCGGCTGCGTGCGCGTGCCGAATGAGAACGGCGGCGGGCATGGCGGCAGCGAGTGCGCCGAGGAAGGCGCGGCGGGAGAGGGGCATGAAGGGGAGTAGGTGAGTAGGTAAGTAGGTGGGTAGGTCAGGAAGCTCGACGCGCTACCATACGCCGCGTTCTCCGAAGGCGGTCATCGACTTCGCCAGCCGCTGGGCAGCGTGGCGCCAATTGGCCTTGACCGCGCGCCGTGCGGCCTGCGCGTCGCCGGACGCGATGGCGTCGATGATCGCCTCGTGCTCCTGCGTCGACGCGATGATGTCGTCGGTCAGGGCGGCATAATAGAGATAGATGCAGCGGTCGGCATGCGGCTTCGCGGACCGGAAGAAGCTCAGCAGGCGCCGGCCCGCACCCGCCGTCACGAACGCCCGATGGAAGTCACCATCGGCTCGAATCGTGTCAGCCGGATTGGGCGTCTTCCGGGTTGCCGTCACCCTCATCGCCGCGTTGAGCAATCGAAGCTCGGCGGCGAGCGCCGAGCGCTTCGTCTTCGCGAGGGTGGCCGCGCGCTGCGCCGAGAGGGCCTCGACCTCGCCGACGATGCTGAAGACTTCCGCAGCGTCGTCGCGCGTCGGCGCCACGACCGACAACCGCGACTGGCGGCCCTCGCTGGACGACTCGAGATAGCCTTCCTGGGCCAGGAGATAGAGCGCGGTGCGTAGCGGTGTCCGGCTCATCTCGAGCCGCTCGGAGAGCTCCGTTTCGATGAGGCGAGCTCCGGGACCGAGCTTTCCCTGGACGATCAGGTCGCGCAACCGCTCGTACGCTTCGGCCACGAACTCGCGCCGTGGTCGCGCCGCGATGGCGCCCCTCATCGGCTCGCCCGCTGCATGCGTAGTCGCTCCGTCATCGTCGACGAGCTCCGGGAAACAATCGTGGGAGTCGTGCCCGCAAATCGCTCTTGCGCTGCGAAAACATTAATTGCATCTAACATTGAGAACAATCCGCGGAACTATTTCTCAACGTATCGAACGCTCGGCCCGTACGCCAGATCGTCGTCCCCCCGCTCCGCCTTCCCTTCCCGCCGTGAAAGCCGATATGCCGCAACCGCCCCGACTCCTGGTGGCGCTGTCCCTGCTGGGACTCGCGCCAGCCACCGTTCACGCACAGCAAACGCCCGGGCAAACGCTCGTCGCCCAGTACTCGGCCGTCGCAACCACGCGCGTCATGGAGCGACCGGCACGGCCGGAGCGGCCCGCCGGCATCGTGCGCGGCCGAGTCGTCGTCGAGGGCACCGGCGCCGCCGTGGGCAACGCGCAGGTGCAGATGGGAACGCGAGGTGCGCAATCCAACGATGCTGGGGTGTTCGCCTTTGCCAACGTTCCGGCGGGGACGTACACCGTGCAGGTGCGGATGATCGGCTTCGAGCGCTTCACGCGCGCGGTGACCGTGGTGGACAACCAGACGACGGATCTGACGATCACGCTGAAGCGCCAGTCGCTCAGCCTGGACCAGATCGTCGTCACCGGCACGCCAGGCGCCGCGCGCCGGCGCGAAGTGGGCAACGCCATCTCGCAGATCGACGTCACGTCACTTCCCGAAGTGCCGGCATCGGTGGACAACCTGCTGCAGGGCAAGGCGACCGGCCTCACCGTCACCGGAAACAGCGGCGGCGTCGGCGGTGGTGCATCCATCCGACTGCGCGGCAACGTTTCGGCCACGCAGAGCAATCAGCCGCTCATCTACGTGGACGGCGTACGCGTGAAGAGCAACGGCTTTCCGAAGAACACCTTTCCCACGGGCTATGCAGGCAACAGTGACAACACCGTCTACAGCCCACTCAACGACATCGATCCGTCGGACATCGACCGCATCGAGGTGATCAAGGGACCCGCGGCCACGACGTTGTACGGTACGGAAGCGGCGTCGGGTGTGATCCAGATCTTCACCAAGCGTGGACAGGCCGGTGCGTCACGGTGGACGTTCCAGACCGACCAGTCGATGAGCCAGACGCCCAAGTTCGGACCGACGCGCGGTTTCGAGGGCAAGGACCTCGTCATACCGGACAAGGAGATCAATCCCTATGGCACGGTGGACTACCTCTATCTCGATCCGTGGCTTCGCACCGGCTACAAGCACAAGTACGTCCTCAGTCTCGACGGCGGGCGTGACGACGCGAAGTACTACGTATCGGGAGCGACGTCCAACGAGACGGGCGTGCTTCCGCTGGACAAGGCCAACCAGTCGAGCGTGCGCGGCAACCTGAGCGTCATGCCGCGCAAGGATCTCACCGTGCAGTGGAACACGTCGTTCAGCACGAACAACCTCACGAAGACACCTGCCGGCGGCACCGCCGCGGGACTCACGCTGAACGCGTCGCGGCGCGATCGCAACTACTTCGGTTCTGCCGATCCCGCGCAGATCGGGCGCGTGCTCGATTTCCAGCTCACCAGCCGGATCGATCACCTCGTCACCGGCGGCACGTTCCAGTACCAGCCGAAAGAGAACTTCTCCACCCGCCTCATTCTCGGGTATGACCTGGCCGCGCAGGAGACGCGCAACTACATGCCCTACGGCTTCGCGACGGTGCCCAAGGGACAGATCAGCGACGGACGGTACTCCAGCCGCACGACGACCGCGGACTACGCCGCCACCTGGTCACACGCCCTCTTCCGTGACCTTCGCTCAAGCCTTTCAGGTGGCGCCCAGGCGGTCGCGGTGGACCAGGTGAACGTCGCCGCCGGCTCCCGCGATTTCCCCGGGCCGGGAGAGCAGACGGTATCCAACGGAGCGCTCTCGCTCGGTGTGGAAGACCGCAGCCGCGTCATCAACGCCGGCCTGTTCGTGCAAGATGTCCTCGACTACAAGAATCGATACTTCCTCACCCTCGGCGCGCGCTTCGACGGCAACAGCGCCTTCGGCCAGAGCCTCGGCCTCCAGATGTATCCGAAGGTGAGCGGCTCGTACGTCGTGAGCGACGAATCGTTCTGGCCCAAAAACCTCGGCACCATGAAACTGCGTTCCGCCTACGGTCAGAGCGGCCGAGCCCCGGGCGCGTTCGACGCCGTGCGCACGTGGTCTTCGTACAGCTGGGGCGGCGTGGCTGCGTTCATACCGCGCAATCTCGGCAACGACGAGCTTGGCCCCGAGCGCACCTCGGAAATCGAGGCGGGCTTCGAGACGTCCACCCTTGGCGGGCGCTTGAACGTGGACTTCACCTGGTACCAGCGCACGACGAAGGACGCACTGTTCGCCGTGAGCCAGGCCCCATCGGAAGGACTGTGGGCGAGCCAGCTCGAGAACGTCGGCAAGTTGCGGAGCGACGGCGTCGAGCTCGGAGTGAACGCCACGCTCATCCAGCGTCCGCACTTCGGTTGGGATGCCGGCTTCACGTACTCCACCAACCACAGCAAGGTGCTGAGCCTCGGCGGCGCCGCACCGTTCACGATCGGAAACAACGGCTGGGTCGCGGAAGGATCTCCGGTACCGGTGATTCGCGGTTTCTGTGTCGCCAACCCGACCGAGTTCGCCGCGCCGGTACGCCAGGCGAACTGCGACAGCGGCCCCAACACGCCCACGCGTACCATCACCGGCACGAGCAGCTTTACGCTGCCCGGCGACTTCTCTCTCTCAACGCGCGGAGAGTACCAGGGCGGCGCTTTCGCCTACAGCCTGCTCGACGGCGAAGCGATCGTCCGCGGCATCCGCTGGCCGTCCTGCTTCAACGCGTATCCCGCGATCGATTCGGGCGACCTGTCGAGCGTGCCCGCGTCCATTCGCGCGCGCTGCATGTCGGCGTACGCCAACCGCGACTACGCGATCTTCCCGCTGGACTTTTTCCGGCTTCGCGATCTCACGCTGCGCCGCTCGTTCCCGCTCAAGATGGGCGGTGCGTCGAGCGCGCAGGTCTCGGTGTCCGGACAGAACCTCTTCTGGTGGAAGAAGGCCAAGGATTCACTGATCGACCCCGAGACGTCAGGTGGCTTCAACAACCAATCGGGGATGGCGCAGCAGGTACGCAGCGTGGGCGGCAGCATCCCGATCCCGCGCACGTTCCTGATGTCGGTCCGTCTGACCTACTAACGGAGCTATTCCATGCACACATATCACACCCGCCGCGCCTCGCGTGGCCACGCACTGCGCGCCGTCGTACTCGCCACCGTTATCGGGTCGCTCGCCGCGTGCGACTTCTCGGTCACGAACCCGGGCCCGACGGCGGACAAGTTCCTCACCGATACGCTCTCGCTCGTGGCGCAGGTGAACGGCGTCGCGTACACGCTGGGCGACGGAATGAACTACCAGGTGCTCCACAGCGCGGTGGCGGCACGCGAGCTGTTCCCCACCGGCCAGAGCGGCCAGTTCGGCATCGAGCCGCGCAACTGGGTGGGCTTCCTCGTCACGGAAGAACAGGGCACGCCGTGGAACTCGCTCTCCCGCGCCCGTTGGCTGTCGGACCAGTCCATCGTCCGACTCAAGAGCGTCCTCGGTGACGCGGCATTCGCCAAGCATCCGGTCGCAGCGCAGGGGCTGATCTGGCGCGGCTTCACCTATCGCGTACTCGGTGAAGCCATGTGCGTCAGCATCGTCGACGGAGGGCCAGCGACCCCGTCGCGGGACAATCTCGTGCGCGCCGAATCCGCCTTCACGGCCGCGATCACCGTGTCGACGGCGGCGTCGGCGGCGGCGACAGGGACGGCGGCGGCGACCATGGCGAATCTCGTCAACGCCGCGTACGCCGGGCGCGCGCAGGTCCGCGTGGACCTCGGCGACTGGACGGGTGCGGTGTCGGATGCGGCGAGAGTGCCGACGACGTTCAAGTACATGATGCCCTACTACGCGAACGTGGACGAGTACGGCTACAATCGCACGATGTGGTCGTCCACGTCGCTCTCCTTCTACAAGGCCACGTCGGTGTGGGGCACGTGGTACGCCAAGTACTACGACAGCTCGCGTGATCCGCGTGTCGCCTACACGCAGACCGCACTCACGGGCGCCGGAGCGTTTCCACCGGTGGGCCGCGTGCCGTGGTGGCCGCAGGCCAAGTACGTCAGCCAGACTGCAGGGGTCACGCTCGTGTCGGGTCGCGAGGCCAGGTTGATCGAGGCGGAGGACGCGCTTCGGAACAGTGACATCGCCACGGCGATGGCCAAGATCGATGCCAACCGGGCGAGCGCCGGCGCTCCCGTGGCCGCGCGACCCGCGACCCTGGCCGACGCATGGACGCTACTCAAGCAGGAACGCGGCATCGAGTTCTGGCTCGAAGGGCGCCGGCTGGCCGACATGCGCCGCTGGGCGGCCAGCCAGACGCCGGGCGCGCTCAACCCGCTCGAGATTCCGGGCGCGACGTCGTATCTGGAAGGCCAGAATACCTGCTTTCCCGTGTCGCGTGAAGAAACCAACACCAATCCGAACCTGACCCCATGATCATTCGCCGGTTGACCTGGCGAGGGTTGCTCGTCGGTGGTGCACTGGCCGCGTCCGCCAGTGCATCGCCGATGAATGCCCAAGCGGGTGACACGACCACGATCGTCGTGCGTGCCGGAACGATCATCGATGGCACGGGCACCACGCGTCGCAACACCGACGTCGTGGTGCGCGGCGGCCGAATCGTCGCGTTGCGGCCGGCGCGTGGTCGAGCAGACATCGACCTCGGCAACCGCGTGCTCGTGCCAGGGCTCATCGACACGCACGTGCACCTGGGATGGTACATCACGGAAAAGAACCGCCTGCACCAGCGGGGCGACGGCGACGATGAGAGCATTGCGGCGATCAATGCCACCGGCAATGCGCAGCGCATGCTGCAGGCGGGCTTCACCACCGTGCAGAGCGTCGGCGGGAGCGAGGACAAGGCCGTACGCGATGCCATCGCGCGCGGCGTCATCTCCGGTCCGCGGGTGCTCACGTCGCTCGGGTCGCTCAACGAGCGGTCGGGGACGCCCGACTCGATACGGATGGCAGTACGAAAGTTCAAGGAGCAGGGCGCCGACGTGATAAAGATCTTCGCGTCGAAGAGCATTCGCGACGGCGGAGTGCAGTCGATGACGCAGGAGCAGATCGACGCCGCGTGCGGGGAGGCGAAGGCTCAGGGACTGCGGACGATCGTGCACGCACATGCCGCCTCGGCCGGCAAGGCGTCGGTCCGCGCCGGCTGTTCGCAAGTGGTGCACGGCGTGTTCGCCGATGACGAGGCGCTGCTCATGATGGCGAAAGCCGGTACGTACTTCGAGCCGCAGTGCGAGCTGATCTCACGCAACTACCTCGACCACAAGGAGTGGTTCCGCGGCATCGGGAGCTACAACGACGAAGGGTTCGACGCCATGGAGAAGGCGCTCGTCCTGCGTCGCGCGCTCGTGCAGCGGTACCGCGCCGTGAAGGGGCTCAAGGTGGTGTATGGCACCGATGCCGTGGCCGGTGCACATGGTCAGAACGCGCGCGACCTCGTGTGCCGCGTGCGCGAGAATGGCGAATCCGCCGTGGATGTAATCACGTCGGCGACGTCGCTCTCGGCCGAGTCGATGGGACTGGGCGCGGAAATCGGTCGCGTGGCGGCAGGATATCAGGCCGACCTGGTGGCATTCGATGGGGATCCGCGCACCGATGCGGAGTCGTTCATGCGCGTGGCGTTCGTAATGAAGGGCGGGGTCGTCCACCGGCAGCCTCCGTCCTTTACCGGCCCTGTGCGGAGGTATCCGTGATCCGACGGTCCGTGGGCGGGCGCGCGGCCCGCCCGGCCCGCCCGCCCCGGCCCCCCCCCCCGGCCGCCCGCGGCGGGGGGGCGCGGCCCCGC
>JAJAYP010000098.1 GCA_026786185.1 Gemmatimonadaceae bacterium | reverse complement strand
TGACTGGGCTGGTGTCAAGGGACTCAGTTTACAGGCATGGCATGAGAGTGCGTGGTACGACGTGGGCCCGAGGCAGCATCGACGGTTGATCCTGCTGATATACGCCGATTACTCCTTCGCAGGAGCAGCGCGGCAAGAAGCAGATGCGTCGGGAGCTGGCTCATTCTAGGATCGGGGATGCCGGTGCTGCGTCCTGCCCGGCCCGCATAACGCCGTCGAGCATGCTCGCACATCGCACCTCGGCGCCACACGTCGGACCACGCGCTCCTCTTATATCGCGGTAGCGGGTTCGACTGCACGTGCGACCGCCCACAGGAACCCCACGAGCTCCCGCGCGACCGCGACGACCGCGATCTGGGGGCGCAACCGATACGACAGGTGATTGAAGCGCGCGTGCAGCCGCTGCTGCGCCTTCCAGGCATGCGTGATCACCGCCGGCGGTTGCCCCTGTTGGCGACGCTTGAGATCGACGCTGATCTGCGGGCGGTGCCGATAGCGCCATCCCGCCTGCACGAGCACGTGCCGGCAGTGGCTATTCCCGGCCTTCGTGATCGACCCACGGCGTTGCCGACTGCCGCTCGAGTCTTCGCGTGAGACGAGGCCCAGGTAGCACGCGAGCTGCCCGGGCCGTTCGAAGCGCCGCCAGTCGACCAGCTCCGTCGCCAGCACCATCGCCGAGTGCAGCGAGATCCCGCGGAAGCACTGCAGCTGCTGCACCATCGGCTGCAGGGTCGGCAACTCGGCGAGCTGTTCGATCTGCCGGTCGAGCTCCTCGCGGCGCTGCAATGTGTACATCAACAGCGCATGGTACTCTCGATACACCAAACGATCCTCGGGCGCGAGTGGCGAGGTATCCGTCGTCAGGTGCTGCAACCACTGCAGATGCGGCGTGCACCAGTTCGTCCCCTCGCGGAACACGAAGCCCCGCGCGTGGCCAGGAACTTCAGGATGTAGTGCCGGGACTTGAGGATCTCGCGCTGAAAGGTTTCGCGGCACCGCACGACATCGCGCACCCGCTCGTCCGCCTCGCTCGGGATGCGCACGGGGACGAGCTCGCCCGCACGGTCCAGCCGCGCGAGGTCCGCCGCGTCCCGCGTGTCATGTTTGCGATGCACGCCCGCGCGCTTGGGAATCAGCGACGGCGCGATCACGGCGCACGCATACCCCCAGTCGCGCATCGCGCGATGGAGCACGTACCCGGCGCCGCTCGCCTCATAGCACGCGTGGATCTCGCCGTCTCGCGCGAGGCGGTCGATCCACTTCTTGAGTGTCGGCAGCTCGTTGGGCAGCCGCTCGACCCGCGTCGGCGCCTTCGCCCCATGCGGCAGAACGGCGATCGTGATCGAGTCCTTGTGCACATCCATGCCGAGATGGATGATTGTGCGCGCGGGCGTCGGGGTCGCGAGCGCAGGCTTCGAGGTCCGAACAGCGAGGGATGACATGGGTTGGTCTCCGGTGATGCGACAGTGGGACCGTCGCATGTGGCTCTGGTGACTCCGTCTCAACAGCGCGAGGAATTAACCCACGCGAAGTTCGGAGGCCAGCCCAGTCATAACTTCTAGGCCGCCTCGAACACGGGCCGCAACTGCTTTTCGGAGGGCCAACGATGATTCTGCACCCAAGCGCACGTACGTTGCTGTTGCGCTCTTTCGCATCCATTTCGATCTGCATCACCGTGGCGACCACAACTTCGGCGCAGCATCAGCCTGCCGGCCGTCATCGTGAGCCGATCATCGGCGGGCCGTGTGAAGGTTGCGAAGGCGTTTTCGAAGGGCTACCCGCGACGATTTCCTCGGTCACGAGGATTGCCCCACCCGGTGAACCAGGAACGCCGATGGTCGTCGAGGGGGTCGTGCGCGACGGCCATGGCGCGGCCGTCGCTGGAATCATCGTCTACGCATATCACACGGACGCCAAGGGCATTTACCGGCCGCTTAAAAACGCGCCGGGCATCTCGGCTCGCCGCCACGGCCAACTTCGCGGATGGGCAATCACTGATTCCCTCGGCAGATATCGCTTCATCACGATCAGGCCAGGACACTATCCGCAGCGCAACGCGCCGCGACACGTGCACATGCACGTTATCGAGCCGGGATGCTGCACATACTATATCGGCTCGATCGTCTTCCGTGATGACCCGCTGCTCACTGATCCCGAGCGGCGGAAGGCAGAAGCCGATCGCGGCGGAAGTGGGCTGGCCCGCCCGACCCCTGACGCCAACGGCGCGGGGGACGTACGCAGGGACAACATACTGGGCGCCGGCGTTCCGAGCTACGACGAGGCGCGCCGGCGACACCCGTGATGCCGCCATTTCGGCGGACGGGATGGAAACGCCGGGGCCTCATCGCCGCGGCATCGATTGCGGTGGTGGTGATCGGGATCCAGTTCATTCGGCCAGGGCGTCCGCGGGGTGAATTGCCCGGCGACGGCCGAATGAATGACCTCGTGGTCGTTCCGGCTCCGGTCGATTCGCTGCTCCGCCGCTCATGCTACGATTGCCACTCCGACGAAACACGCTGGCCCTCTTACGCGCAAGTTGCACCGGCATCATGGCTGCTGGCACAAGACGTAAGACACGGGCGATCGAATCTCGATTTCTCTCGGTGGTCCCTGGACCCGATCCGCGAGCCAACCCCGCAGCAGCGATTTCAGTGGATGTGCCGGGACGTTCGGCGAGGCATCATGCCGCCGCGTCTATACCTGATCGCGCATCCCGGCGCGCGACTGACAGAAGACGAAACGAACCTCCTCTGCGCGTGGGCCCAGCAACGCGCTTTATCCCCCCTCGGGCCTAACAGCGAAGGGGGTGCAACTCGGCGCCGATGAGCCATTGCCCGGAGCCGCGGAGATGCCCGACGGCCTAACGAGGATGTAGAATAAGTCCCCAACGTCGGCAATCAGTGAAAGGCAGGGCTTCGAATAACATTGCCGAGCCGACGATCGTCGATCTGAGCC
>JAJAYP010000097.1 GCA_026786185.1 Gemmatimonadaceae bacterium | reverse complement strand
CCCACGGCCGCGCGCAGCCGCAGGGTGGAGAGATAGTTCGCCAGCCGGCCGTTCTTCCACGCCGGCCGGTCGCTGGGGATGATCGACAGCGAGGCCTGTGGATAGACGACGCCGCCCTCCGACTTGCCGAACGCGCTGTTGTAATCGTAGCGCGCGCCGCCGGTGACGAAGATCCAGTCACTGATGCCGATCTGCTCCTGGGCGAAGTAGCCGGCATTCACGATGGAGCTGAACGACTCGAACACCTGCGGCGTCGAGCCACCGCCCACGACCTCGATGCCCGGACCGGGAAAGCCCTGGTTGGTGGAGCTTTCATCGTTGTCGCGCGTGAGGAAGCCCTGCGCGCCGAAGATGAGGTTCGACGAGAACATCTTCGACAGTGCGCGCGTGTACCCGCCGTTGACGCTCGCGGTGAGCTCCTGGTGCGAGCGATCGTCCACGCTTGCCGAGCCGGCGTTCGCCCGATTGATGCGCGAATCGAAGTTGTTCCCGAACGGGATGAAGTAGGTAGACCGCTGCGCCGTGAAATCCACGCCGAACGTCGCGTCGACGTTGAACTCGGCGATCGGGATGTAGCTCGCGCGCACGCGGCCATTGAAGTGCCGGGCGTCCTGCTTGATGGATGGCTGGACCAGCTCGCTCATCGTCCCGAAGGTGCTGGCGCCAGTCGGATTTCCCCTGTTCAGACAGAGTCCGTCGCCCCTGCTTCCGTTCGTCGGGTCGGTGGGGCTCGTCTTGGACGCGTTGCACTGCGCATTCTCCGGCTTGGAGAAGAGGGCCACCGTGTACGGCGCGTAGATGCTGTTGTTGTTCTCGGGGATCTCGTTGTGCGTGTTGGCGTACAGCACGTTCGACTGCAGCTTGAACGTCCGCGACGGGGAGAGACCGAGACTCAGGGTGCCCTGATAGCGGTTGTTGATGTCCTCCATGTTCACGCCGCGGGGCGTCGGCGAGGTGGCGTCCTTCCAGTTGAAGTTCTTCGCCGTGAACGGTCCGTCCTCGCGATAGCTGCGCAGCGAACCGAAGTAGGTGATGAGCGGCGTGCCGCCGGACACCTGACCCGTCATCGTGGATGCCCTTCCCGTCTCGAACAGCTTTGTCGCGACGTCTCGGCTGAACGGGGTGAACGCGTTGATCTGCATGCCGTAGTGCTGCGACAGACGTGTCGCCTGGGTGTCCGAGCGTGCGAAGCCCCACTGCGGCTCGATCCGGCCTTGCGGGTAGCTCTTCATCAACTGCTCCACATCGAACGACCACTTGGTCGCGCCGACAACGCCGCTCTTCGTCGTGATGAGCAGCACGCCGTTCGACGCTTCGGTGCCGTAGAGCGTGGCCGCCGCCGCGCCCTTGAGTACTTCGATCTTCTCGATCGACTTGGGATCGATGTCATCGAGGCGCGAGGGTCGCCCGCCGCCGCCGGTGCCGACGAAGCCGGAGCCGAAGCCGCCGCCATTGTCGATGCGTACGCCGTCCACGTAGACGATCGGCTCGTTCGACTGCGAGAGCGACGCGCTCCCACGGATGCGGATGCGCGTGCCTTCGCCCGTGGTGCCCGACGAGGGCAGTGCCATCACGCCAGGCTCGCGACCTTGCAGAATGTCGGAGAAGCTCGAGATCGGCGCGTTCTCCGGCGCCGTGACGGAGGCAACCGTGTTCCCGAGCTTGCGCGCTTCAACCTGACTCCCGCCCGTACCCGTCGTGACGACGGCGGTGAGCTCGAGCGCGGACTGTGTGAGCTCGAGGGCCACCGTCGCCGTCCCGCCCACCACGACCTCGACGGTCCGCTGGACCGGCGTGAAGCCGATGATGCGCGCGCGAACGGTGCGCGTGCCTGGCGCCACGCCGAGGATGCGGAACGCACCCAGATTGTTCGTGGCCGATCCGATCGTCGGAGTCGTGCCGACGATGGTGACCTGGACGCTGGAGATCGGCCGCTTGGTTCCAGCGTCGATCACGGTACCGGTGATCACGCCGGTTCCCTGGGCGGCGAGCAGCATGGGGAAGAGGAACAGCAATCCTGCCGCGAGGAGGGTGTGGTGCGTCCTCGCGCGAACAAAGAAAGACATCCTGCGCTCCGGTGGTGGGGGGGGGGGTGGAATTACCGGTTGGGGCCCTGCGGCTCCAGCTACCAGCACCCGAGGTTCGGGGGCTGCGTCACTACATCGGCGGGCGGGGACTCAACTTTCGACGCGAGTCCACAATGACCATATGCCTGTTCCGCAGCCCGTGCGGAAGGGCGCACCGCTTGCACGGGGCGATCGCATGAGCGAGGAAACAGGAGGCTGGCGCGAACGGCTGGGCCGGATCGCGCGCGAAATCGTGGGTGAACTGGACCGCGCCAGCCGGACCCTGGGGATCGGAGTGCCCGCACATCACGAGATCGTGGGCTATCGGGGCTACGCCGCGGGCACGCGCGTGCTGGTACAGGGCCGGGCGCAGGAGGCGAAGGTGATTCCGCCGGCCGCCGCCACCGATTCGGTGTGGCGGAACCTCATCAGCACCTACAAGCGGATCGACGCCAGTCCACTGGCACACGCACGGGTGCGAATCACGGTCGGCGGCACGGAGCGCGAGGTCGTGGCCGACGATGAAGGCTTCATCCACGAATGGATCGACCTGCCGTCTTCCCTGCCGGCCGACCAGCCGTGGCAGCCGGCGGCGCTTCGCCTGCTCTCGCCATTGCGGCCCGGGCATCCCGACGTGACGGCCATTGCGGAGATTCGCGTGCTCACGGGCACGCCGTCGTTCGGTGTGATCAGCGACCTGGATGACACCGTGATCCAGTCGAACATCACGAGCTTTCTCTCGGCCGTGCGCACCATGATGCTCGGGAATGCGCGTACGCGGCTCCCCTTTCCCGGCGTGGCTGCGTTCTATCAGGCGCTCGAGCGTGGCGGCGACGGCGCGCGCCTGAATCCGATCTTCTACGTCTCGAGCAGCCCGTGGAACATCCATGACATCATCGCGGACTTCATGGACTTCCAGCGCATCCCGCGCGGGCCCATCACCCTGCGCGACTGGGACGTCGTGCTCTCCGCGCTCACGTCGAGCCGGCTCGGCAACTTCAAGGAGCCAGCCATCCGCGACATCCTCGACACGTACCCCGCGCTGCCGTTCATCCTCATCGGCGACAACAGCCAGCGCGACCCCGAGATCTATCGGGGGATCCTTGACCGGTATCCCGGCCGCATCTTCGCCATCTACATCCGCAACGTGGACGCGAACCCCGAGCGCTCGAGCGCCGTGCAGGCACTGGCGAAGGAGGTGCTCGCCGCCGGCTCGACGCTGATCATCGCCGACGACACGTACGCGGCGGCGCAGCACGCGGTGGAGCAGGGATGGATCATGAAGGACTCGCTGCCGGCGATTCGTGAGGAGAAGAAGGCGGATGAAGGCACGACGGGCACGAAAGCCGATGTGCCTGGCGTGCCGGAGGAGAAGGCGGCACCGACGATCGTGGTGGAGTGAGCGCGCCGGAGCGAAGCGCGCGCCCGCAGTCCTCAAGCGTCAGCGCACCCGGGGCATCGCCTTGTGGTTCCGCTCGATCGTCCGCACGTAGCCGAGCGTCTCCACGTACCGCCACCGCTGCACCCGAGGCGCGACGGTCTCGATGCTCTGCCACGTCTTGTCGTCGAGCTGTTCGGCCAGGGCGGCGCGCCGAGCGCCGTCGGTGCCGGCGCTGGACGCCCGCACGCCATTTGGAGCGATTGCCAGAACTTTCATCCTGCTGTCGATTTCGCTCCACCCCGTTCGACTATCTCGTCGCAGCAGTCCACATACACTCCACGGGAGGGTCAAGTGAAGTATCTCTGCCTGATCTACGAGAACGAAGGCGCTTGGGCGACGATGTCGAAGGACGAGGGAGACCGGATCATGGGCGAGTACACGACGTTCACGGACGATATCGTGAAGAGCGGTCACATGATCCAGGGGGATGCGCTTCAGCCGACGTCCACCGCGACGACGGTGCGAATGCGCAACGGAAAGCTCAGCACGACGGATGGGCCGTTCGCCGAGACGAAGGAGCAGCTCGGAGGATATTACCTGATCGAAGCGAGAGACCTGAACGAGGCGATTCAGGTGGGCTCGCGGATTCCCGCGGTAAAGACAGGCTCGATCGAGGTGCGTCCGATCCAGTCGTTCGACTGATGCGCGCACGTGCGACCGCGCGCGCATGACTGACGTTTCCGCGTTCGCCCATCAAAGGGTGGAGGCGCTCTACCGCGCCGAGTCCCGTCGCGTGCTGGCGACATTGATCCGTCTCCTCGGCGATTTCGATCTCGCCGAGGAGGCGTTGCACGCCGCGTTCGTCGCAGCGCTCGAGCGCTGGTCCGTGGATGGCGTGCCGGCCAATCCGCGAGCGTGGCTGGTGAGTGCCGGGCGATTCCGCGCAATCGATCACCTCCGGCGCCGGGCATCATTCGATGAGCGGAGCGCGGAACTGGCACGCGAGCTCGCTGGAGTGACACCGCCACCCGATGCGTCACTCGACGAGGGAGAAGAGATCGTCGACGACCGACTCCGACTCATGTTCACCTGCTGCCATCCCGCGCTGGGGACCGACGCACAGGTCGCGCTTACCCTTCGCACGCTGGGTGGGCTCACGACCGAAGAGATTGCCCACTGCTTTCTCATCCCGTCACCCACACTGGCGCAGCGTATCGTGCGAGCGAAGCACAAGATCCGCGATGCTCGAATTCCCTACGAGGTACCGGAGCGACAAGCGCTCCCGGGCCGACTCGACGCCGTGCTGGCCGTACTGTACCTGATCTTCAACGAGGGATACGCCCCGACGTACGGAGACGAACTCACTCGCGCCGATCTATGCGCAGAAGCCATTCGACTCGCGCGCACGCTTGTGGAGCTGTTGCCAGAGCCGGAGGCAGAGGGGCTGCTCGCCCTCATGCTGTTGCACGGCTCGCGGCGGCCGGCGCGACAGTCTGCCGACGGAGAGATCGCGTTGCTGGAGTCGCAGGATCGGTCGCTGTGGAACCAGGAAGAGATTCGCGAAGGTCTCGCGCGCACGCAGCGCGCGCTGCGGTCACCTCGGTTCGGTGCGTACTCGCTGCAGGCGGCCATCAGTGCCGTGCACGCCGAAGCACCGTGCGCTGGTGACACCGATTGGCGGCAGATCGTCGGGCTGTACGACGTACTGCTGCAACTCCAGCCATCACCCGTGGTGGAGCTCAACCGCGCGGTTGCGATTGCGATGAGCGATGGTCCGGAGCACGGTCTCGCCGTGATGGATGCATTGCTCGCGCGGGGTGAGCTGCCGGACTATCAACTCGCCCACGCCGCGCGCGCCGATCTGCTGCGGCGGCTAGGGCGCCAGCGCGATGCGCTCGACGCCTACCACCGCGCGCTACAGCTCTCGACGCAAACGCCGCAACGGCGCTTCCTCCAGCGTCGTATCGCGGAGTTGGTGGACTAGAACCCTTCGTCGCGCTGTGCGTCGTTCACCGTGGCGTCCGGCTGCGCCGATGGGTGCGCCGCTGGCCGTGGGGGCGACAGCGGATCGCCGTGAACCTTGAGCGACTCGGCCTGCACGTTCGCGCTCGGATCGGCGTTGCGGT
>JAJAYP010000096.1 GCA_026786185.1 Gemmatimonadaceae bacterium | reverse complement strand
TTCATCTCTTCGGCGCCATTCGCCAGGGTGGCGCGGAGAGTGGGGTCGCCGTCTTCGCCGTATCGCGAGACGTCGCGCTCGGGGTGGCCCCGGACGACGACCTCGAGGTGTCGCAAGACGACGAGAACGACGTCACTCCGGACGACGCTCCGGAAATCGGACACGACGAAGACAACGACCCCACCCCGGACGATGAGCGCACGGTGCGCGATTCCGGCACCGCGCCGCGCTTCACGGTGTACTCGGCGCGCTATCGACTCGCCCTGAAAGGGCTCGACCGCGGAAAGTGGGAGATGTCGGTGACCGAGGAGGCCGATGCGCCACTCGTCACCGTGGATGCCGTCGTGCGCGGTGTCTCGCGACGATCGGGTGATGTCGACGAGACGGTTCGCCTGTCGGGCGACGAGTTCCGCGCGGCGACGCTCGTCGCCATCCGCGCGTAGCACCTCGGGCCCGCCTCCGTGACCGAACCTGCGTCGCTCGGCCTGGCGCTCGCCTTCAGCGCCGGACTGCTGAGCTTCCTGTCGCCCTGCGTGCTGCCGCTCATTCCGAGCTATCTCACCTTCGTCACCGGCGTCGGCTTCGACGAGTTGCAGCATTCACGGCGCGCCGCGCTCGTGCACGCGCTGCTGTTCGTGCTCGGGTTCACCCTCATCTTCCTCGCGCTCGGCGCATCCGCCACGGTCCTCGGGCGGCTGCTGATCGCATATCGCGTGTGGATCACGCGTGCGGGAGGCGCGCTCGTCGTCCTGTTCGGCCTGTACCTGCTGGGCGCGGTGCGGCTGTCGGCGTTCGATCGCGAGCGGCGCGTCCATCTCGCGAACAAGCCGCTGGGCTACCTCGGCAGCGTCATCGTCGGCATCGCGTTCGGCGCGGGGTGGACGCCCTGCCTCGGCCCCATTCTCGGCGCCATCCTCACATACACGGCGGCAGCAGCGGATCTATCGCGCGGGTTGCCCTTGCTGCTGGCATACTCGCTCGGACTCGCGATCCCCTTCCTGGTGGCCGCGGTCGCTGTCGAGCGCTTTCTCGAGACGGTCACGCGCGTGCGCCCTTACCTCGCGCGGGTCTCACAGGTGAGCGGCGCGTTGCTGGTGATCGTCGGGGTGATGATGATGCTGGACTACTTCACAGTGATGGCGACGTATCTGCAGGGATTTACGCCCGCGGCCCTGAAGAGCCGGCTGTGACAGGTCAGTCCCGCGCCGCGAGCCACTCCCGCGCCATTCTGAGTAGCTCCCGCGCCGGCACCGGCTTGAGCAACACGGCATGACAGCCCATCGCCCGGCAGCGCGCCACGACCTCGGGCTCATCGCGCCCCGTCAGCGCCACTGCGATACGCGGCAATGCATCGAGGGCGCGCAATCGCGACAGCACCTCCAATCCGTCGCCGTCGGCGAGACCGAGATCGAGTAGCAGCAGGTCGACTGCGTCGGACGACGCGACGCGCACCGTCTCCGCGATGGAGGGCGCCGTGGACACCCGGTGCCCCGTTTCCTCGAACAGCACACGCATCGCACCGCTCACCAGCTCGTTGTCCTCCGCCACGAGCACGTGCGGCAGCGCAGTCACGGCTGCGATCAGAAGGTCACGTAGGGAATCGTGAAGAAGAATCTACTCCCCTCACCGAGTCCGCTCTCCAGCCAGATCCGTCCGCCGTGCAACTCCACGAGCTTGCGGGCGATGGTCAGTCCCAGTCCCGTACCGTGATGCGGGCGCGAGGCACTCGCGTCCACCTGGGCGAACTCGCGGAACACCAGCTCGTGATGCTCCGCGTCGATGCCGATCCCCGTGTCCCCTACCTCCACCAGGTATTGCCGTTCGGCGTCCGTGGCGACGAATCGCGCCGTCACCCACACGCGGCCGCCAGCTGCTGTGAAATCGATCGCGTTGCCGAGGAGATTGCCCAGGATATGCGCGATCTTCTGGCGATCCGCCGTGACGCGCTCCAGATCCGCAGGAACGTCCGACACCAGGGTCACGCCCTTTCGGCTGGCGAGCGACTCGTTGAGCGCACAGATCTGCGCGACCACGTCACTCAGGTCGAACTGCGACGGCACCACGGTGAGCTGGTTGGCTGCGCCACGCGCGTATGTGAGAATCTCGCCAACCTGCCCGAGCAGCTGCCGTCCGCCGTTGATGATGCCGTTGATGCTCTCCAGCTGCCGCGGCGAGAGGGTACCGAGAATGCCGTCACGCAGGATCTCGGCATGCGTGATCACCGCCGTAAGAGGCGTGCGCAGATCGTGCGAGATGTTCGCCAGGAACTGGGCTTTCACGCCGTCGCTCGCTTCCAGTTCCGCGATGTGCTCGTGCGCCTGTCGCAGTTGTGCTTCGAGCATGGCGACGCGGACGTCCGGGGCCGTCGAGTGGGTCAGGGAAGTGGACGGTGTGTCGAGGCGATGCATGGGCCAAGTGTACGCGCTGCGGACTGCCGTGCCAATAGCCGAAGCCGGAGATTCGCTCCTCACGCCGACGCAGTGGTCTCCAGCGACTCTTCCAGCTGCTGGCGGCTCAGGAGCGACGCATAACGCCCACCCGCGGAGATGAGCACGTCGTGCGTGCCCTGCTCGACGACGCGCCCTCCGTCCAGCACGATGATCCAGCTCGCCTCGCGCACGGCGCTGATCCGGTGCGACGCAATCACGGCGGTGCGCCCGACGAAGGCGGTCCGCAGTCCGCGCAGGATCTCCGCCTCGGTGTGCGTATCGACGGCGGAGAGCGAGTCGTCGAGCAGCACGAGGCGCGGCCGACGCGCCAGCGCGCGTCCGAGCGCGAGGCGCTGCTTCTGCCCACCGCTGAGATTGATGCCTCGTTCTCCGAGCAGCGTGCCGTAGCCATGGGGGAATGCACGCACGGTGTCGTCGAGTTGCGCAACGACGGCTGCCCACACATCGGGCGCCACCTCGCGGTCGCCCCGCTCCCGCGATTGCGCTGGTGTCGCCTCGCCCTCGACGTCGTGCTCCATCAGCGCGCGCGAGGCATCGCCGTATGCGAGGTTCGCGCCGATCGTGTCGCTGAACAGGAAGCTCTCCTGCGGTGCGTAACCGATCTCGGCGCGCAGCACGTCGAGGGCGAGCTCGCGAATCGGAATGCCGTCAAGGAGGATCACGCCTTCCTGCGGGTCGTGCAATCGCGGAATGAGATCGATCAGCGTGCTCTTGCCGCTGGCCGTCGCACCCACCACGGCGAGCGTGCCGCCCGCCGGCAGGTCGAACGACACGTGGCGCAGCGCCCAGCGCGGGTCGGCGCCCTGTGGCGTGGGGAAGTGGAACCCGACGTCGCGGAACTCGAGGCGGCGTCCACCGCCCGCAGCCGGCAGCGCGCGCGGCGCCTCGGGCGAGTGTACCTCGGGACGCGCGTCGAGTACCTCGAGGAGCCGCGCCATCGACGCCGCGCCGCGCTGGAACAGGTTGATCACCCAGCCGAGCGCGATCAGCGGCCAGGTGAGAATGCCGAGGTAGAAGCCGAACGCCACGAATGCGCCCACGGAGATGCGCCCTTCCACCACGAGCCTCCCGCCCAACGCCAGCACGACCACGACGCTCAGTCCGGCCAACAGGCCGAACAGTGGATTCATGATGCCGTAGACGCGCGCGAGGCTCATGTTATGGCTCACGTAGGTCTCGCTGAGCGCGGCGAATCGTGCCACTTCCGCTCGCTCCTGCCGGTACGCACGGACGACGCGCACGCCGGCGAAATTCTCCTGCGCGTGCGTCGTGATCGTGCTGAAGTGTTCCTGTACGGCTTCGAATCGCGCGTGCACCAGTCCGCCCATCCTGATCATCACCACTGGCAGCATCGCCATCGGCAGCAGCGCGAGCAGCGTGAGCGTCACGTCGATGCGCAGCATGAAGATCAACGCGAACGCCCCGCCGAAGATCGTGTTGGTGAGGTACATGATCGCCGGACCCGCGGCCATCCGGACGGCGCCGAGGTCGTTCGTGAGGCGCGCCATGATGTCGCCCGTGCGCACGCGAGCGAAGTAGCCCGGGTCGAGTGTCGTGAGATGGGCGAACAGCGCCTGTCGCAGGTCGAACTCGATGTATCGACTGAGCCCGTTCATCACCTCGCGCATCCAGAATCGGAGCGCGCCGCTCACGAGCGCAATGGCCACGATGCCGCCGCCGATGGCCGCGACACGGCCGAGTGACTCCCGCGCCTGCAGCGCGTCCATACCCGACCGCAGGAGCCAGGGTACGAGTGCGCCCAATGCCGAGGACAGCACCACCAGTCCAAGGCCGGTGGCCAACATTTTCCGGTACGGGCGGTAGTACGGGATGAGGCGCCGCATGGGCGACGCGGCCCGGATACTGCCACTCACATGACTCACGCGCTCGATTGTGTTAACTTGTTGCAGTACCGCAGCTTCGCCGGTTCGGCGCGGCCGTGGGCACCCCCCATTCGGAGGCTCGTCATGACCAAGTATATCCGTCGGCTTCGTGCACCGCTCGCGCTGTGCGCTGCGATCGCCGTCGCAGGCTGCACCTCGAAGGACGCGACACCAGACAGCTCGCTCGCGCGCGACACGGCGCTGAACCGGGATCTGGCGCTCGCCGGACAGGACACCACCCTGCAACCGCAGCTGCGCGACATTCCCGCGACGCCGGCAGTCACGACGCCACCGCCCGCCCCCGCGCGCACGCCTGCCCCCGTCGCGCGGCCGAGCACGAGTGGACGCACGACGACGCCGGCGCGTACGCCCTCGCGCACCACGCCGGCTACCTCCACGACGGCGTCCGGCAACACGGTGACGCGCAATCCATCCGGCTCGGCGAGCACGGGCGCAGGCGGTTCCGTCGGAACGATCGCGTCGGGTTCGTCGCTCTCGCTCCGCTCCAACTCGCGCGTCTGCACGAACACGTACAAGCCGGGCCAGACCTTCTCCGCGACGACGACGAGCGCGGTCACCGGTTCGAACGGTGCGACGATCCCCGCGGGCGCCACGGTGTCGCTCGAGGTGACGCAGCTCAAGCGCAGCGAGAACGTCAACGACAAGATCGTCATGGAGTTTGCGGTGCGGTCCGTGAGCTTCGGCGGCCGTACCTATCAGGTGAACGGCAGCGTGGCGAACGCGGACGTCGAGCGCGTGCGTAACCAGCCGCGCGACAAGGACGTGCAGAAGGTTGTCGGCGGCGCGGTCCTCGGCGCGATCGCGGGGCAGATCATGGGCAAGAACACCAAGTCCACGGTCGTCGGTGCTGCGGCAGGCGCGGCGGCCGGCGCCGGTGTCGCCGCGGGCACCGCGAACTTCGAAGGCTGCCTCCCGGATGGCGGCAGCGTGACGGTCACGCTGGATGCTCCGCTCCAGGTGAAGGTCAGCTGATTCACCGGATGGCATGACTCGGGGTCCGCTTCCTCATCGTTGGAAGCGGACCCCGTGTCGCGTTCGGCCTGTCCCCAACAGTTCGCCACCTGCCGGTGCATTGTCGTCGGGCGCCGCATCGGGTCGCACCGCCCCTCCCACTCCCGCCACTCCCAAACTCATGCGCCTCTTCGTCGCCGCCTGCTCGTTGCTCCTCGTCGTCGCACACGATGCGTCCGCCCAGTACGGTCGCCGAGGTGGTGGCGGTCGCCCGGAGGATGCTCTGGCCATTCCGCCACGGCCCGCGCCCGGCATCGCCGCGCTGGTGCTCGATCACGCTGCAGAACTTGCGCTCGCCGATAGCCAGCGCGTGCTGCTCGAGTCCGTACGGAGCACACAGGATTCGGCGAACCGTCCCTGGCTCCAGCGGCTCGATTCGCTGCGTCCGCGCAGCCGCCCCGCCAACGGGCCGGGCGACCTGAGTCAGGAGCAGCGCGACGAGATCGCGACCAGGCGCGCCGCGATTGTCGACGTCATGCGCGGCATGCGCGACAACAATGCCCTCGCGCGTCAGCGGACGATGGCGATATTGTCGGCGGTGCAGCAGGAAAAGGCCGCCGACCTGGAGAAGGATGCCCGCAAGAAGGCCGACGAGGAGCGTGCGCGTCGCGGACGGGATGCTGCGATGGGCGACGGTCGCCAGCGTCAGGGCGGGATGGGACGTCCACCGGAGGGCTGACCGACGTCCGCTTCGGCGCGACCGTCGCCGGTGACCGACCTCGCGTCCCCTGACGGTGCCGCATCCCTGCGACGCGCGGCCCTCGCGCGTGATGCCGCGCTGATCCGGCGCGTGCGGGCAGGCGATGTCACGGCGTTCGACGCGCTCGTTGTCGAGTACATGCGGCCCGCGTTCCAGATGGCGTACCGCGTGGTAGGACATCGGGAGGACGCGGAGGATCTCGTGCAGGAGAGCTTTCTCGCGGCGCATCAGTATCTGGACACGTTCGACATCGAGCGGCCGTTCGGTGCCTGGCTCAACCGCATCGTCATGAACCGCGGCGCCAACCTGCGCCGCTCGCGATCGAGGCGACAGACCGAACCGGAGACGGACGCCGTCAGCACGGCACCCTCCGCGCTCGATGATACCACGCGGAGCGAGACGCGCGACCTGCTCGTACGCGCGCTCGCGACACTGAGCGAGAAGCAGCGAATGATCGTGACCCTGTTCGACGTCGATGGACTGACGAGCACCGAGATCGGCGAGCGGTTAGCGCTCGCACCCGGCACCGTCCGCTGGCATCTTCATGAGGCGCGACGCATTCTTCGCGTCGCACTCTCGAGCTATTTCGGGGGCTGACCCATGACACGCATGTACGATTTCCCGGCGCCCGACGATCAGGAGCCCGCACGCGACGAGCGGCTCGGTGCACTCCTCCGCGCCGCCGTCGGAACCTTGCCCGGCAGCGCCGTGGACTGGAACGCCCTCGCGGGCCGGATCGGCGCCGCGGTTCGGGAGCGGCGAGTGGCACCATGGTGGAGCCAGGTCGCGCTCTGGCAGCGCGGCGCCGTGCCGCTCGCGCTCGCCGCCGGCCTGGTCGGCGCGTTGGCACTCTTCGGAGCCGGGGGTGACGCGCGTGGTGATGCGGGGTCGACGTCCGAACCGATCGACCTCGTGAGTGCCGTCGTGAGCGGCACGTCGTCGAGCGACGCGGCGCTCACGTATGCGGGCGCCGTGGCCGAGTCGCCCTGGCTCGCGACGGACGCGCCCGAGTGAGCCCGAGTCGCGGTCGCGCGGCGCTCATCATCGCCGCCATCGTCATCGGGAGCGCCATCGCCGGCGCGGGCCTCGATCGCGTGCTCGTGATGCGTGGGTCGCGGCACTATCGTGGCGGAGGGCCACGCTCCGGCGAGATGTCGCTGGAGATGACCGCGCGACGCCGGGAGGCGATGCTCGAGCGCATGTCGAAGGACCTGAATCTCACGCCGTCGCAGCGCGCCGCGATCGATTCGATCATGCAGCGGACCGATTCCTCCCTGCGTGTCGTGCGCGGCGAGATGCAGCCCCGCCTCACGCAGATCTTCGATCAGTGGCCCGGGCCCCGGCGCGCCGCGCGGGGGTCGGGGCCCGCCGGGGGCATGAAATGGGGGCCCCCCCCCCGGCCCGGGCCGGCCGG
>JAJAYP010000095.1 GCA_026786185.1 Gemmatimonadaceae bacterium | reverse complement strand
GCTCCTCGCCCTCATCCCGGTGCCCGCGTTCTACATGGACGCAACCGACGACGACCACTGGCTCGTCGTCGACGGCCTGCAAAGGCTCACCGTTCTGCGACGATTCGACGTCGACCAGGAGTTCGCCACGTCGCGACGAGTCCGGAGAGCATGACGGCGCCGAAGATCGCACGCAGCGGCCAGCGCCAGCCGTGGATGACGTACGCGGCATCCACACTGCGCATGCGCTGGCTGCCCGGCATGGGCATGATGAAGTACACATTCGCGATCTCGAGCAGCACCAGCCCGACCACGCCAATGGCGAACAGCTTTCGCATCGATCGTTCTCCCTGACTATGGCCGTGCCGGCGCGGGTGCCGTCGGCGCGCGTTCCTGCGCCGCGAGCCCCAGCGCGACGCCATTCGTCCACCCGAAGCCATCCTGCGTGGGATACTCGCCCCCGCCTGCCCGTTTGCTGAGATCGGTCACGTCGTACTTCTCGGTCATCTTGCCGGTCACGCGGTAGGTTCGGCGGTTGAGCGCGAGCCACCGCGCTCGCGCATCCGACGCAATGTCCCCCCGTCCGTATCGTGCTGCGCCCTGGATGGCGAGCCACTGGAGCGGTGGCCAGCCGTTCGGCGCGTCCCATTGCTGTCCGGAGGCGATCTGCGTCGTCACGAAGCCGCCGGGCTTCAGGAAGTCTCGCTGGAGTCGGGCGGCGACGGCTCGCCCCTGTTCCGGCGTGGCGAGTCCGAAATACAGCGGAGCAGCCGCGGCAAGTGTCGGACGGTCGGTCACGCGCTCGCCAGTGCGCCAGCGCACGTCGAAGAAAAAGCCCTCCGCCGGATCGTACGCGATCTCGAGCAACGCGCGCCGCCGGGATTCGGCGGCTCGAAGGAATTCCGCCGCAACGGGACCGTCGGCCCGACGTCCACGGAAGGCGCGCAAGGCGGCGATCGTCCGCTCGGTGTGGTAGAGCAACGCATTGAGATCCACCGGCACCAGATCGGTCGTCTCGAGGGTGCGAAGATCAGCGGGATCGCGCATCCATCGGCTCGAAAAATCCCAGCCGCTCTCCGCCGACGCGCGGATGTTCCGGTACAAGGCTTCGCGCGCGGAGGCGGGCACCGACTGCGCGAGCTGAAAGTCCTCACGGTAGGATTCGGGCCGGGGCTCCGGGCGGTCATCCCAGTATCGATTGAGGATCGCGCCACTGGGCATGCGGACCGCACGCCGGTGCGCCTGAGCCGGCGCGAGTTGCTGCGAACCCTCCATCCAGAATGCGTGCTCCGCCTCGAGGGCGTCGAGGTACGGCAGCGCCTGCGCCGTATCCGTGGATGTCGCGTACAAGCCCACCATCGCACCGAAGTACGGCGGTTGGCTGCGGCTCAGGTAGTAGGCGCGGTTGCCGTTGGGAATGTGCCCCACCGTCCTGATGAGGTGCGCGAAGTTGTCGAGCATGTTCTTCACGACGTCCGTGCGTCCGCTCTCCACGAGTCCGAGCATCGTGAAGTACGAGTCCCAGTAGTACACCTCGCGGAAGCGGCCGCCGGGTACGACGTACGAGTAGGGCAATGGAACGAGCGACGATCGTGCGTCTCGCGAATCCGGTGCGCGCGTCAGCGACGGCCACAGCGCACGAATGTGCGCCTCCATCGTCTGGGTCGTATCGGTCCGCACTCCATCTCCCGCCGCGCGTGGCGCTTCGAACTCCCGCGCGACGAACGCCTTCAGGTCGACTGGTGCCGACCGCGTGGCTGAAGCGTAGCGAGCCACGATGTCAGCGGGCGCGAACAGTGGTCGTGCATCCACGAACGTCTTGGAATCAGGAAAGACCTGCGCCAGCTGCACGTCGTGGAACAGTGCACCGAGGTCGCGCGAGGGATCATAGACCGCGATGGCGGGCGCCGGCGTCGCGGCACCCGCGCCGGCACCAGCGGATGGCGATGTCGCCCGACAGCCCGCCGCGAGGGCGAGCAACGTGACGAGCGCGGGTACGGAGAAGCGGGGACGGTGAACGTACATGATCAGACGCACGATGAAGGGGGCGAGTGCAACGAGTCGCCCACCACGGCGTCGTCGCTCCAGTATACGAACTGCCGCCGGGCTAGCCAGTCGGGGCCGGCTCCAGCGCAGTGACACCCGCGGGGCGCGTGGCACCCAGACGTACGAACAGGACGGCCACCGCCGCACAGATCATCAGCCCACCAGCGAGGCGGATGACATTCTCCGGACGGCCCCCCAGCCAGGCGCGGTAGTACAGCGGGAGCGTGAAGATCTGGATCATCATCGGGATGACGATGAACATGTTGAAGATGCCCATGTAGACACCCACCCGATGCTGTGGGATGCACCCCGCCAGCATGACGTATGGGTTCGACATGATGCTCGCCCACGCGAGCCCGATGCCGATCATCGGCACGAACAGCAACGTCCGGTCGGAGATCATCGGGATGGAGAGCATCGCCACGCCGGCGAGCGTGAGGCAGATGGCGTGCGTGCCCTTGCTCCCCACACGTCGCGCGAATGGCACGAGCGCGAAGGCGCCGATGAACGCGATGAAATTGTAGAAGCCACCGATCTGGCCGTTGACGAGACTCGCTTCACGAAACCCCGGCGAGGCCGCGTCGTGCGTCTGGAAGAGCGTGGACGCGAGGGACAGGACGATGTATTGCCAATAGCAGAACATCGCGTACCACTGGAACAGCTTCATCACCGCCAACTGCTTCATCGTCGTCGGCATCTCCCGCATGGCCTGCCCCACCTCTCGCAGCGACGCGCCCATGCCGCGCGGCAGCGCCGCCATTCTCGTTCGCTCGTCCGCGCTGAGCGGAATCTCCTTCGTCGTCCGCACCGTCCAGAGAATGGACGTGATGGAGAGGACCGATCCGATGATGAATGCCCACACCGTGATGATCGGAATGCCCCGCCCATTGGCGAGATCCCGATTGATGCCGAAGTAGACGAGGAGCGACGGCGTCAGGTACGACAGCGTCTGTCCGAGGCCGGTGAAAGCGCTCTGGGTGCCGAAGCCGATCGAGTGCTGATCCTCATTCAACTTGTCGCTCACGAAGGCGCGATAGGGCTCCATCGTGACGTTGTTGCCGGCATCGAGGATCCAGAGAAGGCCGGCCGCCATCCAGAGAGCGGAGCTGAAGGGCATCCAGAGCAGCGCGATGCTGCACAGCACGGCGCCGACGAGGAAGTACGGAGTGCGCCGACCGCGCGGACTCAGCGTCCGGTCGCTCATCGCGCCGATGATCGGCTGCACGAGCAGGCCGGTCATCGGACCCGCCAGCCACAGCAACGGCAGGCTCGCCTCGTCGGCCCCGAGGTACCGGTAGATGGGGCTCATGTTGCTCTGCTGCAGCCCGAAACTGTACTGAATGCCGAAGAAGCCGACGTTCATGTTCAGGATCTGCGCGAACGACAGGTGCGGCCGGAGCACGGAGGGCGTTGTCGACATGAATTGGTTCTCTCTCACGTGGATCGTTTCTCGGCGATATGTTCCGCGCGGTCCACACGTGCGCGGACCACTGGATTCGCCGCTCGCTTTCAGCTCAGCTATTCACGAGGCGCTCGTTGACCGCTCCGGCCGCCCTGTACGACGACGCACGCGCGCTGCTGCGCACCCTCAGCGGGCCACACGGCATCCGCGCATCGTCGTCGTCATCCGCCAACTACGCCGCGGTGTTCACCCGTGACGCCGTGATGGCCGGTATCGCCGGAATCCTGATCGACGATTCTATCGTCTCGACCAGCCTGGCGCGAACACTGGAGCAGTTGCGAGCCTTTCAGGGCTCCGAGGGGCAGATCCCCTCGAACTACCTGATGACCGGCGTCGAGCCACCGAGGGTGAGCTTCGGATCACTCGTGCCGCGCCTCGACGCGCCCCTCTGGTACCTGATCGGCATTGCCGTCGGCAATCGCGCCGGAGTGCTGGATGCGCGCCCCTACCGCGAGTCGGTGCGCGCCGTCGTCCGGCTGCTCGATGCGCTGGAGTACAATGGCCGGCACCTCATCTACGTGCCGGTGGGGGGCGACTGGGCGGACGAGTACATCTACGAGGGATATGTGCTCCACGATCAGGTCCTGCGCGCATGGGCACTGCGCCTCGCGTCGGAGACCTTCGAGGAGCCGGCGTGGCGCGCGAAGGCGGATCGGATCGGACGGGCGATCGACGAGACATTCTGGACCCCGGATGCCATCGCGCGCGGATATCCGCTGGCCGCGCACTCCCCCGTGCGCACCTTTCCCATGTTCGATCTTGCCAGCAGCAGTCTGCTCGCGCTGTCGGGAATCGCGCCGACCATTGGCACGGCCACCCTGGGCTGGATCGCCGACCGATTCCTGAGCAACGGTGCGCTGCCACCGGCGTTCGACCCCGTGATCGACGACGCGCATCCCGATTGGCCCGCCCTGCGCAGTTACCACCTGCACGGGTTCAGGAATCGTCCGCACGAATACCACAACGGTGGCATCTGGCCGATCTGGCTCGGCTGGCTGGCGCTCGCACTCGTGCATCACGGCCGACACGCCGACCTGAACGCGCTCCGCACCACGATGCATTCCGCGCTCGGCGCGCCGGAACGGTACAACTTCGAGGAATACCTGCACGGCGTATCCGGAGTTCCGGGTGGCGTGGAGCAGATGGCCTACAGCGCCACCGGACTGCTGTTCCTCCAGATGGCCAGCGCCCCGGAGCGACTACCGCTCCTCATCGCATGACGGGGGGCGAGCGGCTGGATCTCGAGCCGGCGCATCTCGCGCTCGCGCAGTCGCTGCTCGGCAAGCTCGAAGGACAGTTCGGACTCGGACGAGAGGAGCGCACGGTAGTCGCCATTGCCGGAGAGTCCGGGAGTGGCAAGTCCATTTCTGCAATGGCGATCGCCGACGTGCTGTCGGCGCGAAGCATTTCTGCCGTCGTGCTGCATCAGGACGATTATTTCATCCGTCCTCCGCGCGCGAATCACGCGCATCGAATCGGCGATCTGTCGAGCGTGGGGCCTCACGAGGTGCGACTCGATCTGCTCGCGTCCCACATCGCCGACTTCAGGGCCGGACGCGACGTGCCGGATGCGCCGCGTGCCGATCATCACAGCGATTCCTTTGTCTCGCGTCGACTCGACCTCGGGAAGGCGTCCGTGCTCGTCGTCGAGGGGACCTACGTCCTGACCCTCCATGACAGCGACGTGCGCATCTTTCTCGAAGCGACGCACGAGGAGACCGACGAACGCCGCCGTCGGCGCAACCGCGACGTCGACGCACCGATCATCGATCGCATCCTCGCCATCGAGCACGAGATCATTGCGCTGCAGGCGCGCCGCGCGGACATCGTGATCGACCGGGACTTCCGAATCCGCACCTAGCGGGAGTCGTCGCGTCACGGTGACGCCACGCGCGCTCGTTGGCGCGTGCTCAGCGTGCGCGCCTGCCGCGGCACGAGCGGCTTCACCACCTGCACCGTGCTGTCGTTGCGCGCCACGACGATCGATCGCCCGCCACCAGGACCGCGCATCATTTTCATGTCACGCACCTCGCCGCGAAGCATGAGACGGCTCGTCTCCAGGGCAACCGCCGAGAAGCCGCCCGCCCCATTGCCGCGCAGCAGCAGGCCGTAGCTCGCGTCGTACCGCCCTCGCACCGGCGTCACGCCCCAGAAGTTGCCCGCGACGATCAGGTCGGTGACGCCATCGCCCGTGAAGTCATCGGCCAGTGTGGAGTAGATCGGCGCGAACTGTGCTTCGATGGGAAGAGGCTGCACGGTGAACGCGCCTTTCCCGTCGCTCAACGCGATGGAGCTCGCAAACGTCGTCGCCTCGAGCACGCGTGCGTGCGCGAGCTCCGCCCCGGGAAAAATCTGCTCGATCGTGCTGGCGCCGAAATCCTTGTACGACGCGTAGCGGCTGCGCAGCGACGGGATGAGGCGCACCAACTCGTCCCGTCCGGCGATGGGATAGCTCACCCCGCCCTTGTAGAAGGTGAGGATCTGCTGCAGCGCGCCGTTGTGCGCGAAGTCGTCCACGTAGAGGCGCGCGGGCTCAGCCTGCGAGGCGCGGATGTACGAGTTCAGTCCAAGATTGCCGAGTACGAGATCCGTACGCCCGTCACCCCGCAGGTCTGCCGCCACGACGCTGTTCCACCAGCCACTCGTGCCCGCGAGCCCGGACTCCGCCGTGCGGTCCGCGAATCGTCCGCCCGCCTGCCGGAACACCCGCACCGGCATGAACTCGCCCGCCACCACGAGATCGAGCCTGCCCGCGCTGCGGGAAGGAATCCAGGCCGCTGAGGAGATCATCCCGGCTTGCGACAGCGCGGGCGCGAGCGCAAGCGTCACGTCTGTGAATCGGCCCGCGCCGTCGTTCCGGAGCAAGTGACTTCGAGGGGTCATGCCGTACTGCTGCGACACGACGCGACTTCCGATGAACAGGTCCACGTGCCCGTCGCCATCGAAATCGCCCGGCACCACGCACGACGCATTCTCGAAGATGGCAGGGAGCGCCTCCGCATCGCGGCGGAATCCGCCGCGTCCGTCGTTGAGGTAGAGGCGGCTGCGCAACGCATCGGCGTCGCCCCAGAATTCGTTGCCCCCGCTGGCGACCACGAGGTCGAGGTACCCGTCGCCATTCGCGTCGAAGAACGCAGCGTCGACATCTTCAGCGATGCTGTCCGCCGCAATGGATGGCTGTACCGTCGCCTGGAAACGCCCATCGCGCTCCTGCACGTAAAGCGAGCCGGCCTGCCACTTCGCGCCACCCACGTACACGTCGTCCAGGCCGTCGCCGTTCACGTCGCCTACCGCGAGGGCCGGCCCTTCGCGCGAGAGCAGGTGTGGCATCAGCGGCTCGCGATTGTAGTCGAAGAAGGTGTCTTCGGTGTGCCGGCCGCTGATCCCGGTTCGCGCCGAGACGTCCGAGAACATGGGCGACGCTGGTTGCGCGGGGGTGAACGAATACTTCCCCGATGCCGCGCGCTGTTCCAGCGTGATGAGGCGGTCCGCCGCGACATTCGTCATCGTCTGGAAGCGGTGGTCCGGCCAGATCACGGTGAGCGTGTCGATCACGGTGGTCGCGCCGAGCCCGAAGTGCAGGCGTGGATCGACCGACGACTGGAAGCCGCGCGTGGGCATCTGTTCCAGCGTCTGCATCGTGGCGCCGTGCCGGATGGTCACTCGTGTGCCGATGCCGCCGGTGTTCGCGCCGTCACCGTGGAGCTGGATGGCGAGATAGTGATTGCCGTTCACCTCACGCGCGCGGTTGCGGTAGATGGACGCCGGCGCATTCACGTTGTTCACCACGAGATCGAGCGCACCGCTGTTGTTCAGGTCCGCGTAGACCGCACCATTGGAGAACCCGGGCTGCGCCAGCCCCCACGACGCTGCGGCGTCGGTGAAGGTGAGATTGCCGTTGTTGCGGAACGCGAAGTTGGCAAGCGGGATCTGCGGCATCTTCTGCAGCAGCGACATGTTGTCCCGCGTGATGCCTTTCGCCAGCGACGCCTGATTCGCCTCGTTCCCCACATAGTTGATGTAGTCGAGATCGTTCGGGCGCCGGAAGATGCCGTTGGTGATGAACAGGTCTTTCAGGCCGTCGTTGTCGAGGTCGGCGAAGAGGGGTGCCCAGCTCCAGTCGGTAGCCGACACGCCCGCCAGGTATCCGATGTCGCTGAACGTTCCCGCGCCGCGGTTGAGCTGCAGGGTGTTGCGGGCGTACTGCGAGTGATAGCCCGCCTGCAGCTTAAGGTTGTAGACATTGAACGACTCGGCATTGGCCGACGTCTTGAGGATCTCCTCGCGTTGCGGAAGCATGTCCACCACGACGAGATCTGGGCGGCCATCGTTGTTCACGTCGGCCGCGTCGACGCCCATCGAGAAGCGGCTGGTGTGCCCGGTCGCCGACGCGATCGATTCGGTGAACGTGCCGTCGCAGTTGTTGATGTACAGGAAATCGTTTTCCTGGAAGTCGTTCGCGACGTAGAGGTCGGGGCAGCCGTCGAGATTCAGGTCGCTGGCGACCACGCCGAGCCCGAATCCCTCGAGGCCGCCGTAGATGTGCGCGGATTCGCTGACGTCCGTGAAGTGGCCCGTGTCGTTGCGGAACAGCTTGTCGCCCGCCCTGGCATTGCGCTCCTCGCGATTCGGCCGCCGGCCGATCGTGCGCTCGGTGTGCGTGGAATGGTTCAGCAGGTACATGTCCAGGTCGCCATCTCCGTCGTAATCGAAGAAGGCGGCCTGGGTGGAGTAGCCGACGTGTTCGAGCCCCAGGTCCTTCGTGCGGTCGGAGAACGTGCCGTCGCCGTTGTTGATGTACAGGACGTTGCGACCCTGCATCGTGAGGTAGCTGACACCCGACACGTGGAGGTCGAGCCGGCCGTCGCCGTTTACGTCCGCCATCGTCACGCCCGTCGTCCAGCCGCCGACTCCGGGCACGCCGGCGCGATCGGTCACGTCCTCGAACCTGTAGTTGCCCCGGTTGAGATACAGCCGGTTGGGGCTCCGATTCGCGGTGAAGTACAGGTCGGGCAACCCGTCGCCATTCACGTCGCCGGCCGCCACCCCGCCGCCGTTGTAGAAGTACAGGTAGTTGAGAATGTTGAACGCGGTATCCTCGGGCAGCCGATTCTCGAACGTGATGCCCGTTGCAGCGGGAGACAGCAGCACAAAAAATGTCGGCGCCTTCGTCGCGGGCCGGCACGCGGCGGCCGTCAGGACCATCACGGTAACGAGCGCCGCGCGCGCCGCGACCCGCATCTACCGAACGGCCCGGAAGCGGATGGCCTGGCCACCGCCGCGCGCGAGCGCGATGCGCATCCGCGACGCCGACGTCACCGGGCGGCGGCTGATCGTCACGGGCAGCGGGTTCGTCCGCCAGTTCGCACCCGGTCCATCCGCATAGATCTCCGCCACGTAGCGCGTCCCTGCGGGCAGAAAGGAGAGCGACACGTCCATCGTGCGCGCGTCCTCGTCGGAGATCGCGCCGAGGTACCAGTCCTGCCCGCCGCGCTGCTGCCGCACGACCACCACGTAATCGCCGATGCGCCCATCGAGCACGCGCGTCGACGCCCAGTCGGTGGGGACGTCGCGGATGAACTGGAACGCCGGCTGGCCCGCATAGTTCTCCGGCAGGTCGGCCGCCATCTGCATCGGCGAGTACAGCACGACGTACAGGGCGAGCTGCTTCGCGAGTGTCGTGCGGACGCGCGGCTCCTCGTCCGTCCGGGCGACGCCAGTAGGACGCTTCATCAGGATGTCGAAGATGCCCGGTGTGAAATCCATGGGGCCGGCGAGCATGCGCGTGAAGAAGAGGATCGACTCGTGCTCGGGCGGGTTGCCTCCCTCGCCGCTCCACGCGTTGTACTCCTGGCCGCGCGCCCCCTCGCGCGTCATCATGTTCGGCCAGGTGCGGCGTTCGCCCGTGTCGTGAATGGGCTCATGTGCATCCACCATGATGCCGTAACGAGCCGCCGTTTCGATCACGCGACGGTGATGGCGCACGGCGAACTGCCCATAGTGCGAGTGTCCTCCGCCGACCGTATCGGCCACGTATCCGGTCTTGATGGCCGTGATGCCCAGCGAGCGATACAACCGGAATGCGTCGTCCATCTGACGCTCGTAGTTGGCGATGCCGCCCGACGTCTCGTTGTGCGCGATGAGGCCCACCCCTTTCGACTTCGCGTACGACGCGAGCGCCGGCAGGTCGTAGTCGGGATACGCCTGGGTGAACGAGAAGGCGTTCTGGTTGGCGATCCAGTTGCCGTCCCACCCGGTGTTCCACCCTTCGACGAGCACGCCCGTGAGTCCATTCGCCGCGGCGAAGTCGATGTACTGCTTCGTATTGGCCGTGGTCGCCCCGTGCTTCGGTCCCGAGCTCCATGTCATGGTGTTGATGTGCATGCCCCACCAGATGCCGACGTACTTCTGCGGCGTGATCCAGCGCGTGTCGGCGATACGCGAAGGCGGATTGAGCTTGAGCGTGAGCACCTGCGGGTGCAGGTCCTCGACTCGATCGGCGAGCTGGATCGTGCGCCAGGGCGTCACCAGCGGCGTGCGACCGCGCACCTTCACGCCGTCGGCCCACGGGGCGAGCGCCGCCCGCAGTTTCCGCGTCTCCATGGTGGCGCCGGCGAGGAACATGCGCGGGTAGTCGACGAGATCCGCTTCGTGAATCACGACCTGCAGCCCGCTCGGCATCTGTATCGTGAGTGGCGTCTGCACGCTGTCGAGCGTGCTGACGGGCCCCACGGAATAGAGCTGCTCGGACCGGTCGAGCCGCGGACGGTTCGACGCGATCCACCACGCGCGCCCGTTCTCCGCGAGTGCGAACTCCGTGAGCTCGTCCGAGATCTCGTAGTCACGAAGCCCCGGCTGGTCGGGGAGCTCGTACCGGAATCCGATACCGTCGTCGAACGCGCGGAAGACCACGGCGAAACGCCGGCCCGTCGCTCCTGCCTCCATCACGTCGACGCGCAACTCGTTGTGGTGGTCGCGAACCGTCGTCAGCTCTCCCCACGGCTGCGTCCAGCGCTCATCGTGCGAACGCTCGGCGCGTCCCGTGATGCGGAGCGAGTCGCGCAGTGCTGGCGCACCCCTGAACGTGAATCCCAGCCGCGAAGGGGTGATCACCGCGCGGCCGTCGCGCTCCACACCATACCGGAGTGCCCCGTCGCGGCTTTCCACCTGGACGACGTTCCGGCCGTCCGGCGACGCCACGCGATATGGTCCCTGCTGGGCCGTCGCGACGACCGCCAACAGGGCAACGCACGTGAGGGCGCGCGTGCACAGGCTGGCCAACCGGCGAATCGTCATGCAACAACTCCAGTTTTCGGTGATCCCGCGTTCCGCCAGCGATCGGATGCTGGTTGACTCGGCGCGGGATATGCTGCCCATTTCCAGCTGCTGCGACTCCAACCACGGGTCTGAAATGAAGCCTTACCCCGTTCGTGCGCTTCTTCCCAGCGTCCTTGCCCTCTCGCTTCTCGCGGCGTGCGCGCAGTCGCCGCCGCCCCGCACCAAGCCGGATCCCAACGCGACTCTGTCGGCGACGGACATTCAGCGAGCGCCCGGCGACCCGATCGAGAAGCTACTCATGAGCCGGTCGCCAGGCGTTTACGTCGGCCGAGGTATCGATGGCGGCATCGTGGTGCGCATTCGCGGCGGATCATCCTTGCATGGCAACAACGAGCCGCTGTACATACTCGACGGCGTCCCGTTCCAGCCCGGGCCGGGCGGGAGTCTCACCGGCATCAATCCGTACGACATCGAGTCGATCAAGGTGCTCAAGGACGCCGCGGACATCACGATGTACGGCGCCCGGGGCGGCAACGGCGTCATCGTCATCAAGACCAAGCGGCCCGGCTCAGGGAACGCCAACCCGGGCTCGTGATCCGGGCGCGCTGGCCACGGTCCGCTTCGGAGCGATACTCGAGTCGCGCAGCGTGATCCGCTCGTTCACGAGCGCCCCCACCTGACGGCCCATCGCCACCCCGTTGTCGATCGCGGGGCGAAAGTGGATGCCCGCGTACATCCGGCTGATCGCCGCTTCGGCCGCGGCGCCCTCGAATGACGTGAACGAACGCGCGGGGAGTCCGAACAGCATCTCCGAGGAATCGGCGAATGCGAACGAGGCGCCGTACACCTTGGTCAATGCCACCGCTGCCGCTGCGGAGATGACGCTGTGGCCACTCGGATACTCCGGAAAGGGCGGCGTCTGCAGCAGCGGCATCCACTTTTCGTCGAGAAACGCGTTGATGATCGTTTCCGGACGAATGAGGTTGCTCCGGTATTTCTCGTCCCACGCGCTGATGAATCCGTCCGCGAGGGCCAGCGCGGTCAACGTGTACGCTTCGGTGGACTGCACGACACTCGCGTCCGCCTGTCGGGACGCGATCGCGACGATCTCCATCCAGTGTCCACCGGGCGTGCTCTTCTTCGTTGCGAACATCGCGTGTCCCTGCACGTTCATGACGTACGGATTGCAGTCCCAGAATCGAGCGATCGCGGCTTGCTCGTCAGTCAGGCGCGATGAGACGTCGATCACCTCCTGCGCCATGGCTCGATACGGCGACCCGATGGTCGTATCGAACGGGGGGGGCGGCGGTGGCTTGAACTGGCTTCCTGTGTCCATCACGAACGGGCGCAGGATCCCCCAGTTGGGCTCGATGGCGTCCATGTAGGCCGGTGGTGTCGGCATCCACCGGCCGGGCGCAGGCGCAACGGTGAACTTCGCGAAGCCTCGCGACTGGATGAACCGATCCTTCGCCGCCCAGGCCAGGATATGCTTGGCGACCGTATCTCCGTACGCGATGGAACGCTCGTACACCGGCGCCTCGATGCCGCCCGTCCGGAAGCGCTCGTCCATCGCCGTCCGGAGCGAATCCATCCTGGAGCGCGAGAAGGTGAGCGCGCGCCCCACCGTCATCAGCGCGTGAACGCCCGCGAGCGGCATCGAATACTGCAGAGTGGAATCCGGCGCGGGCACCGGCGTCAACTCATTCAACTGTCCGGCCAGCGATCGATACCCCGGATGCCCATTCCGAATCGCTTCGTATGCCGCCACGCTCGCGTACGCATAGACCCGGCTCGCCTGCGGCGGGCTGAAGATGTCGTACACCATCACCATCGTGAGCTGGTGCATCGCGTCATGCAACGCATCTGTCTCATGCTTGCCCGGCCCGAGATGGCGAGTGCCGCCGGCGCAGCCCAACTGAAGCAGAAGCGCCACGAGCGCTGCGTGCGCTACGGTTCGAAGACTCACACGTGGCATGACGTTACCTCGCTCGAGCGATGCGCACCGCGCTTGCGGTGCGAAAAACAAGTGGCCGATCGTTGTTCCGGGCCACGACGATCAGTGCACCATCCGAGGTGCGCACGCGCTGGATGTCGCGCGCCTGTCCCGGCACCGTGAATCCGCTCTCCGGAGCCCGGACGGGGGTAAACGCCCCCTTCCCGTCGCCCCGGAGCAGGAGACCGGCGCTCGAGCTCATCCGCCCCAGCTCCGGCTTGAATCCGTCGAAGTTGCCCGCGAGCAGCAGGTCCGTATGGCCGTCATGGTCCACGTCGCTCGCGAGAATGCCGTACACGGGGGCGAGCTGCGCCTTCGAGGGCAGCGGGACGAGCGTGAAGCTCCCGTCGCCGTTGTTGCGAGCCATCGACGTCGCGAACGTGTGCGCCTGGCGCAACACGGCATCACCGAGTTCGCGTGCGGAAAAGATGTCGCGCACCGACTGGCGCGCGTAATCCTTGTAGTTGAGGTAACGCGCCTTCAGATAGGGCAGCGTTCGGATGAGATCATCGCGCAGCGGGAGCGGCGAGTCGACGCCGTTCTGAAATCGGGAGATGACCTGTTCCACCGATCCGTTCGCATCGAAGTCCTTCACGTACATGGTGACCGGCTCCCGCTCCGACGCCTGCATACGGCCGTTGAGGCCGAGATTGCCGACCACGAAATCCACCCGTCCATCGCCGTTGAAGTCACCGGCGACGATGCGATTCCACCAGCCGTCGCTTTTCTCCAGCCCGCGAACCGTTATCCGCTCCAGCCTGCCCCCGCCCGCGTTCCGGAATATGGTGATCGGCATCCACTCGCCCACGACGATGAGATCCTGGCGCCCATCCCGGTCGACGTCGCGCCACACCGCGTCCGTCACCATGCCGATGTGATCGAGTCCGGGCGCAGCCTTCGCCGTGACATCCGTGAACCGGCCGCGTCCGTCGTTGCGCAGCAGCATGCTGCGTGGAGCGATGCCGTACTGCCACGGTACGACGCGTCCGCCGACGAACAGGTCCATCGCGCCATCGCCATCGTAGTCCGCCGCAACGACGCGTGATCCGCTTGCGCTCTCCTCTGGAAGTTGACCGACGGACTTCCTGAAACGGCCGCGGCCATCGTTCAGGTAGAGCCGGTCCTGAAGCGCCGGTGCGCCTTCCGAAAATTCGTTTCCGCCGCTCACGACGTACAAATCCATGTCGCCGTCGCCGTCCGCATCCAGGAAGGTCGCGCCCACGTCTTCCGAGATCGCGTCGCGAGCGAACAGCGCTTCGTCGCTGCGAGTGAACCGCCCGCCACGCTGCTGGATCAGCAGCGTGCCTGCCTGATCCTTCGCTCCCCCGAGGTACACGTCGTCGAGCTTGTCGCCGTTCACATCTCCCACAGCCATCGCGGGACCTTCGGTCGACACCAGCTTCGGGATGAGCCGCTCGCGATCGAAGTCCACGAAGTCGTTCTCGCGATGGACGACGTCCAGTGTCGATTGGGCCGAGATGTCGGTGAGTGGTGCGCCAGCGCGCGCCGGGATGCGCCATGGCGCCGCCGGCTGCGGTGCACCGGCCGCGGCGTCACCCTGGCGCACCGTCACCAGTTGGTTCGTCCCTACCTGCCTCATGACACTCGTGCGGCCATCCGGCCAGTCCACGCGCAGCGTATCCACGGTGGCGCGCGGGCCGAGCCCGAAGTCGAGCACGGGGTCCATGCTGGACTGGAATCCGCGCGTCGGCGCCTGCTCCAGCATGAAGGCGGCGTCGCCTGCCCATGCGGTGACGCGCGCGCCCACACCCAACCGGTTGCCTCCCACACCCTCCAGCTTCACTCGGAGGAAGTGATTCGCTGGCCGCAACGTGCGAGCGTTGTTGCGGTAGACGAACGCCTCCTGGTCGACGTTGTTCACCACCAGATCCGGTGCACCGTCTCCGTCGAGGTCACCGTACGCCGCGCCATTCGAAAACGAGGGCATGTCGAGTCCCCACGCCGCGGCCTCGTTTACGAAACGAAGGTCGCCTGCATTGCGAAAGGCGTAGTTCGACAGTGGCGTGGAGGTCATGGCCTTCACGAGCTGCTGAAAATCGACGCGCGACTTGCCGCCGTTGGTCGCGGCTTTCATCGTCTCCTCATTGGCCAGGAACGCCACGTAGTCCTGCGACGTGACGTCCTTGGCGAGACCATTGGTGACGAAGATGTCCTTCAGGCCATCGAGGTCGAGATCGGCGATCAGCGCGCTCCAGCTCCAGTCGGTGCGCGACACGCCCGCCATTTGTCCCACGTCGCTGAACGTGCCGTCGCGGTTGTTCCGCTGCAACATGTTGCGCATGAACTGGTGATGGTAGCCGTTCCGGATGCGCGCCCGGTACACGTCCCACCCCTCCGACATGCTCGTCGTCTTGAGACGCACGTCGTCGTCCGGCAGCATGTCGGTGGTGTACACGTCGGGCCAGAGGTCGTTGTCGAGATCGGCGACGTCGAGCCCCATCGAGAAGTAGCTCACCACGGGCATCTGCTGGTCCAGCGTTTCGCTGAACGTGCCGTCGCCCTTGTTCACGTACAGGTAATCCCGCTCGAAGAAGTCGTTCGAGACGTAGACGTCCGGCCACCCGTCGCGGTTCACGTCGGCGACGGCGATGCCGAGCCCGAAGGCCACCTCCGGGCTGTGGATGCCGGCGGCCTCGCTCACATCGGTGAACCGCTCGCCATCGTGGCGGAACAGCTTGGCACCGCCGAAGCGGTCTCGCACATGACGCATGTTGCGCATGCCGAAGCTGCTCGCCGGCTGCGGCGAGTTGTTGACGACGAACAGGTCCAGGTCGCCGTCGCGATCGTAGTCGAGAAAAGCCGCCTGGGTCGAGTAGCCTTCGTCGGCCACGCCGTACTGCGCGGCCATCTCCTTGAAGGTGGGCACGCCGTCGGCGTCGGTTCCCTGATTGATCCAGAGGGCATTCGCGCGCGTTGCCGGCGCGCCAGCACCGGCTCGGCACACGTACATGTCGAGTCGTCCGTCACCATTCACGTCGGCGAGCGTGACTCCGGTGGTCCAGGCGTCACGTGGCGACTCCAGGCCGGCGTCGTCGGTGATCTCGCGAAAGCGGAACGACCCGGCATTCAGGTACACTCGCGGACCGCCAGTATTGCTCGTCAGCACGATCTCGGGACGACCATCGCCCGACAGATCACCGATCGCCACGCCGCCACCATTGTAGTAGTTCCGGTAGGTGAAGACGTTGAGTGCTTTCGAGTCGGTGAGCCGGTTGGCGAACTGCACCCCGGTCAGGCTCGACGGCAACTGCGTGAACAGCGTCGCGCCGACCTTGGGCACTTCACCGGCCTGGATCACCTCGCCACCATTCCGCTCGCCGGAGCAGGCGAGCATGCTCACGCTGCCCGCCGCCGCGGCAAGACCGAGGGTGGGAACGAGGCGCCTGAGGCGCAGGCTGGCGGGATGGATCATGGGGACGGGAAGGGAGCGACGAGAGGACGGGTACCGCGGTGGGCGTCCGGACTCGATGCCGCGACGACGGACCGTTACGGCGCGCGGGGAGTGCGCGCGCGGGGGACCGCCCCGATGCAACATAGCCTGCCCCGGTAGGAGCAGGCCATGGTGCCCAGGGTCACTACGCCTGCGATCAGTATCCCGCGTTCTGCTGCAGCAGCGGGTTGGTCTGGATCTGCGTCAGCGGAATCGGGAACAGCACCTTGTACGCCTGCTGCGTGATCTTGAAGCGACGCGCGTCGGTGTAGGACCCGTTCCTGATCAAGTCCTGGCGCCGCTTGCCCTCGGCGACGAACTCGAACAGACGCTCCTGCAGGATCACCTGACGCATCTGGACCTGCGACGTGCCGACAACGGGATTCGGTGTCGCGAACTGGCGGCTGCGAACGATGTTCACCTGCGCGGCCGCTCCCGAGAAATTACCGAGCTCGTTCAGCGCTTCCGCCTTGATCAGGTACATCTCGGCGAGCCGGAAGAACGGGTAGTCGTTCGGGTGCCCGTCGCCCGACGGTGCGGTGGGTAGCGGCACGAACTTGTTGAAGCGCGGTCCCTCGGCCTCGTTCGCCGCTGTCTCGATCCCGATCGTCTCCGTGAAGACCAGTGGATTGCCAGCGCGATCCTTGACCGGCAGGTTGGTATCGAAGCTGTTCTGCGGGCCGACGAGGAAGATGCCGCGGCGCTGATCGGCCGGATCGAAGGCACGATAGGTATCGGCGATCGTCGCGAAGCCGTTCCACGGTCCGCCTTGCACCGAGAGCTGATTGTAATGCAGCGTGCGCATCGGCAGGCTCATGCCCAGTCCCGGGTTGGCGGAGTGAGCGATGACGAAGATGTTCTCGGGCGAGCTCTCGTTGTCCGGCGTGAAGTTCTTTCTCCAGTTCGGGTTCAACGTGTACTTCCCGGAGTTGATCACCCGGTCCGCCGCGTCGATGGCGTCCTGCCAGCGAGCCGGACCCTTCGTAAGGCCGGAAGCGGTGACCGTGCCGCCGAACACCTGAGCATTCACATAGAGGTTCGCCAGGATCGCGTTCGCGGCGCCTCTCGTGAGGCGTCCGTAGTCGCTGGCAGGACGGGTCTCGGGCAGCGCGGTCTTCGCGGCGTTGAGCTCCGTGACGAGGAAGCGGTAGATGGAATCTCGCGACACCCGCGCGCGCTTCTCCACCTTCGTGTCCGTCACGAGCGGCACGCCGCCGAAGAAGTCCTGCAACACGTAGTAATACCATGCGCGCAGCGTCCGAAGCTCGGCAAGCGTCTCGTCCTTGTTGGCGCTACCGGCCGTGTTGATCACCTCGATCAGCAGGTTGGCACGGGCGACGCCGCTGAACATGTCGTTCCAGACACCGTTCATGTCGTCGAGCGCCGATCCGCTGTTCGCCGACCAGGTCTGCTTGTAGATCTCGAGCCAGCGACCGTTGTCGAACCAGTCCTGTCCGCGAGTGGGGACGATCATCTCGTCCGTCGAGATCTCGCTGAGGTTGTAGTAGCCCCACATCGTGCCGCGCAGTTGAGCGTACACCGACGCCACACCGGCGAGCACTTCCGCGTCGGTCTTGAAGGCATTGGCGGGTGTCAGCGCGTCTCGCGGAACTTCCGTGAGATTCGTGCAGGCAAAGGTGAGCGCCGGTACCGTCAGCAGCACGGTCACCATGGCTCGGCGGATCGACTTCGTCATGAAAGTCGGCATGTTCGTTCCGTTACCTAAAAAGGGGAAGCGATGCTTCGTTGCGATGATTGAACGGACTCAGAACTGAATTCGTGCCCCGGTCGTGAACGTGCGGGCGCGAGGGTAGGTCAGGTAATCGATGCCGCGCGACGCCAACCCGGACGCCACGAACACCTCTGGGTCATAGCCACTGTACGGCGTGAAGAGGAGCAGGTTGTCACCGGACAGGTAGACGCGGGTGTTCTTTCCGCCTCCGAGCCTGGACGGCAGGTCGAAGGTGTATCCGACCGTCACGTTCTGGAGGCGCGTGAAGGTGCCGCTCTCGATCCAGCGCGACGAGAAGATGGCAGGCTCGGCGATCCCGATCGGATCGCTCAGCGCGGAGACGAGGAAGTTTCGGTCGGACAGCGCGTTGCCCTTGGTGGAGTAGACGAGCGCCGTGTTGTTGAACACGTCGCGTCCGACCTCGGCACGCCACAGCCAGCTCGCGTCGAACTTCCTGAAGTTGCCGTTGCTCCGCAGTCCAAGGCTGAACTTGGGATTGGCGTTGCCGATGACCGACTCGTCGTTTCCGGTCGGCGCAAACGTCTGGCCATTCACGCAGTCGGCGGCGGTGCGGCTGCAGGCGAACAACTGCTTGCCCTTCGCATCGACTCCGACGAAGGTCGGGCCGTAGAAGGTGCCGAGCGGCTCGCCCCGAATGATGCGCTGCGAGAAGCGTCCCGACTGTCCCTGCCCGAACACGCCACCCGTGATGATGAACTCACGGTCTTCGCCGAGGTTCTGCACCTTGTTGCGCTCGACGGAGAGCACGAGGCCCGACGACAAGCTGCGGTCGGAGCGCTCGATGAGCTTCGCGTCGAGCGTTCCCTCGATGCCGCGATTCCGCACCGACCCGATGTTCTGGATCTGGTTGGACACGACGGCCGGCTGCGGCACGGGAACCTCCAGGAGCAGGTCCTTCGTGTTCTTCACGTAGACATCGATACCGCCGGTGATCTGGTCGTTCCGGATTCCGAAGTCCACGCCGACGTTCGTCTGTTCGGCCGTTTCCCATTTCAGGGTCGGATTCGCCACCTGGGTGGCGACCAGGCCGGTCGTGATGGTGCTGCCGAACGGATACCGCGCGCCGCTGTTCGCCTTGAGCAGAAGCTGCGTGGCATACGGCCGCACGGCCTGATTACCCTGCCGGCCGTAACCCGCGCGGAGCGCCAGCGTGGAGAAGCCACGATTGCGCATGAAGTCTTCCTGGCTGATGCGCCACGACCCCGAGATCGCAGGGAAGGTCGCCCACTGATTGCCTGGAGCGAGCCGTGACGAGCCGTCGTACCGGATGACGCCGGTGAGGAAGTACTTGTCGGCGAATCCGTAGTTGGCGCGAGAGAAGAAGGAGACGAGCTTGCTCTCCTCACGATAGGATTCCGGTGGTGGGGAGTCGGCCTGCGTGCCGGCGCCCAGGTTGTCCGAGCCGAACGCGTCGGTGATGAAGCCCCTCGACACGACTTCGAAGCCCGAGTTGTTGAAGGTGCTGTATTCGTAGCCGCCCACGACATCGATGTCGTGCTTGTCGGCGAACTTGGGCACGTAGGTGAGGAGCTGCTGGAAGTTGATGTTCTGCAGGCTTCTCTGCGCCTGTCTGGCGAGACCCTTGAACGAAGCACCCGCTGCACTCGCGCGCGGCAGGTACGTCTGGCGCACCGCGTCGGTGTAGTCCACGCCGAGGGTGGTCTGCGCCGTGAGCTCGGGCATCAGCGTCACCGTACCCGTCAGATTGCCCAGCACCCGCCGCTCGGGCGAATTGTCCTGGATCTGCTCCGCCAGCCCAACCGGATTTCTGACACCCTGCGAGCCGGGGCCGATCTCGTAGAACGACGAGACACCGGTGGTGGCGTCGGTGACCCGTACAGGCTGGGTGGGATTGAAGATGGCCATGTTCGTGAAGAGACCACCCTGGAACCCACCGCCGTTCTCGTTCGCGACGTAGTCGTTGTTGACCTGCGATGCCGTCAGGTTCAAGCCGAGGGCGAGCCGACCATCGAGCGCAGTGTGATTCGCGTTGAGACGGCCCTGGTACCGCTTCAAGCCGTTGGAGATGACGACGCCTTTCTGGTCGAAGTAGTTCAATGACGCGCGGTACTGCGTCTGCTGCGAGCCGCCGGAGAACGCGACGTTGTGGCTGGAGGCGTACCCCGTCTTCGTGAGCTCGTCTTCCCAGTTCGTGTTCGCCGTGCCGAGGATGGCGAGCCGGCTCGCCGGCAGGGTGCCCGCCGTCACCGGCGACTGGATGAAGGAGCGGTACTGGTCGCCCTTCAGGAAATCGAGCTTGCGCGCCGGCGTCGATGCGGCGAAGTAGGTGTCGTAAT
>JAJAYP010000094.1 GCA_026786185.1 Gemmatimonadaceae bacterium | reverse complement strand
CTCAAGGACTGCGAGTCCGCCAGCTCTCGCGATTCATTGCATGCGACCGAAGCCAGCACGCAAAGCGGGATCCCGTACCTGAGCTTCATTCTGTCCTGCCTATGGACTCACAACATCGATTGTCACACGCCGGCCATATCCCAGCGCTGGCTCGGTCGGGTCCTACCATCCGCTGAGCACAGTATACAGCCCTTGGGTGCGCAGACTGCTTGGCCTTCAGGCACCTTGATATCAGTGCCGTTATGCGGCCGGCACACTTTCGCCCCCCCTCCTATCGCGAGACAGCGCCTTCCCCCGGGCCGAGACGATATTCCCTTACAGGTGAGAAGCGGGCAGCCATCCGTTGCAGGGGACGCGCCCCTCTGCGGTGTGTAACGGCCTCTTTCATCGACATCGCCACGGCGGCAAATTCTATCGGATCCTTCGTGGTCCACTGTCCGATTTGCGCATCGTAGTCCCGCGCGCCAAATCGAGTCATGCCGGTCGTCTCGTCCAGCAATCCTCCCGCGTAGCCGAACGGCTGGAATCCCGGAGTCGTGTTGGCGAGCACTCGCCAGAACTCGTCGATGTGACGGAAGCGAGAGCAGTAGCGCTCCGTAGGCTGCCACTGCACAGCCGATCACGGCAGCAGTTGGCGGCACCAGACCACCAACGGCACGCCTGTTCTCATCGCTCGCAGCAGGCTCGGCACAAGGCCCACGATCGCACCTCTCGCCAAGCCGCGCCTCGCGGCTCGTCGCATCGGAACCACTCTCACTTCGGCAACGGTTCGCGGGCAGCGGACGACAGACGGCACAATCGACGCGGTACTGCTTGCGTCTACTCGACGGTATAACGTGCCTCGATACGCCGAGCGAGGGCGTCATCATACCGAACCCGAAAGCTGAACGTCACGTACCCGCTGAGCTCCGTCGCGCGGCCGGTCACACGAGCGACCTGCGTCCAGCGAAATTTCTGGTCATCACACACATTACACGATCTCACCGTCCTCGCTCTTCCGTAACGGGCCGAGCCGTCGGTCCACCTCGGCACGCGGCATTCCCAGTCTGAGACCGTGCGACCACGAAATCGCGGAGGGCGCCATCGACAGCGGGTCGCACGGCGTCCCGTCCACGACGTCCGCGGCGCCGCGAACGATGGAGACCTTCGAAAGCCGGCCTATTAAGCCGAACGTCGCTCGCACTAGTGGCGTGAGTCGAAATGGCTCCGCTGCAAAGAGAGTGCAGAGCGTTCAATTGCGCACAGGCCATCGGCGCTCACTCCGCCTACCACGCAGGTCCTTCATCGCTCACGGCTCCCTCAGGCGAGACGACAAACCTCGTTCTGCCCGTGCCGGAAATTTGTGCGTCGTAACACCCCGGGGCGAGCGGCGCCGGTCCGCTCTGGGTCTGCATGCCCTCAGGGTCGATACCGTACTCCGCACGGTCTAGCTTCCGCGCCCCGCCCTTCGCGCGCGTGGTCCACATGGGGAACGCGCGTGACGTATCCGAAGCCTGACAACGGAATACCGAGATCGCGTCGATCGCAACCGGTTTGGGGGCCCCGCGCTCCTTGCCGAACACGAGAACTACCTTGCTCGCTATGCTCTTCGGCAGTACCCATACGGCGGTCGTTTGCGGACATGCGTTTAGAGCTAGCAGCGCCAAGAGGCCGCCTAATCTTAGGCCATGTTTCCCAATCTTGGTTCCTTCCGTCCGCATCATGCACACACTCTTGTCTTCGTGGTCATGATCAATGAGGTGCCATTTGCGATTCACTTGCAATCGCACCCTGCGAGCTTCCCCCTGAAGCGGCTCCCTATGCGCTGGGCCGTGGCTTCGAGCGTATTCGGATCCGTTGGCGCATTCGAGTACGGATCGTCTCCTACAATCTCTTGGATACGATCGTTTACGCCTCGGCGCAAGTATTCCGCCATACCAAAGATCTCATACTGATGCACGTGAAAGACTTCATGGGCGAGGGCCGACAGGTCACACTTATCCGCCTTGGAGAGTCGAACGGTGTGACCCAATGTGAACGAGCGCTCGAATGGCGAGGTCTGTAGGTCGATCGCGGTACAGTCCACCAGTTGGCAGAGGAAACCCAACTGCGAAATCTGTGCGCCTGCTAACGGCTTCAGCCCTAGCGGATCGACGACGTTGATCGGATCGGAGCTGGCATACTGATATACGTTTGGATCCCCCATGAGCCCTATCGGGTCTTTTGTCGTGAACCGTCCGGAGGCGGGCTCGTAGTCTCGCGCCGCGAAGCGTATCAGCGCAGTTGCCTCGTCCGAGATACCGCCAGCGTATCCGAAGGGCTGAAAGCCCGAGTGCGTGTCGAGAAGGACGCGTCCATATTCATCGTACTCGATCCTTTGTGCGATAATTCCAGTCGCTGCTTCGACGACGAATCGCACTGAGCCGCGTTCATCAGTAATAAGGCGATACCGTTTTCCCTCGCGCACCATGTATTCGGGTACATTCTCCGAAAGTCCATAGATGTATCGGCTCGTCGTCCGGCCGCCTGGACCAATTTCGGCGGCAATCCGCAGATCGCTCTGGTAGAGAAACCGCTGCGCGGGTTGCCCATTGATGCGTTTCCCGACCCGTCGCCCCAGTGGATCGATCAGATATTCGATCTGCGTACTATTGGGCAACCGTACCGACCGCAGGACACCAGCCGCATCGTAGTGGTACAGCGTCGTGTCGCTGCCCACGATCCTTTGCGAGAGCTCCCCCGCATCGGTGTATCGGTACTGGGCACCTCCGTACGAGATAAGCCGGTCCTGCGCATCGACGATCCCCGACTCCACCCCGGCCGCGCTCGTTCGCGTCAGCCGGTTGCCGTTGGGATCATAGGTGTACGCCGCCGCCACTACTACATCGCGCGTCACCATGAACAGTCGGCCCCCCGAGTCGTAGGCGAAGCGCGTGTCCATCGTCACCCCGCCCACCGTTTCGACGCGGTGGACGATTCGCCGCAGCGAGTCCCTCTCAAGGTCGTAGGCGTACACCACGCTGCCGTTCGCGCTGGTCGTCGCCCCCGCGATCACCCCGCTCGCGTCGTAGCGGTACGCCGTCCGCACCGCATCGAGGCGCGTGGAATCCACGAGTCCGGTGGCGGCGCTGCGCGCGATCGCGAGCTGCCCCGTCTGTCGCAGCAGGCCATCCCGATCGTACGCCAGCGCGATGGCGTCGCCGTTTACCGCGACCGCATTGGGACGGAAGAAGCTGTCATAGCCGTAACGGACGGTGCCCGTCACCGCTCCCCCCGTGAGCGCGGCGCTCGTGAGGAGCGCGCCATCGTAGCCAAGCGAGTACGTGCCGCCATCGGTGCTGGCAACGCGCGTGAGCAGGCCCGTGGATGAACCGAAGCCGAAGGTCGTCGTGGCGTCGCTGCTTGTGACGGTCGTGGGCCGACCCGCCGAGTCATAGGCGAAGACCAGAGAATCGCCTGACGGTCGCGT
>JAJAYP010000093.1 GCA_026786185.1 Gemmatimonadaceae bacterium | reverse complement strand
GTTCGACAGTGCGCACGCGCGGCCGGTGGCCGGTGCAACCGTCATGCTTTCGAGTCGGTCTTCGGCGACGGACCTGCACATCGCCCACACCGACGAGAAGGGCCGCTTCCGGCTCGACACCCTGGAGGCCGGTAGCTACCTGATTCAGTTCACGACGCCGTTTCTCGATTCACTGGAGCACATGCTGCCGCCGCAATCGGTCATCCTCGGGGCTGGCGAGCGCAGGCGCGTGCAGCTCGCCGTCCCGTCTGGCGCGACACTGCGCGCCGGAGCCTGCCCCGGCCTCGCGATCGCCAGGGGCACCGGCGCCATCGTGGGCCGCGCCGAGGACGCCGACACGGACTCGCCGCTCATCGGCGCACAGTTGGTCGTGAGCTGGAGAAATCTCACCGTGGATCGTGTGACGCTGCAGCCGAGCATGGAGGAGCGAACGGGCGCGGCCGTCACGGACTCACTGGGGCAGTTCCGACTCTGCGGTGTGCCGACCGATACCTACATGCGCGTGCAACTCCAGCATCAGGGACGCGCCGGCAGCACGATGCGCGTGAGCGTGCCCGACGACGCGGGCGTCGTCGTGCGACGCATCTCGCTCAGCGCGGGCGCATCGCGCTCGATCGCGGCACTCGACTCCGTCGTCAGCGCGACCGACACCAGCCCTCCGGCGCTGCTGTCCGGCACGGCGACGCTTCGGGGCACGGTGCGTAGCTCCGCTGGCCAGCCGCTGGCTGCGGCACAGGTCCGCATCATCGACGCAGCTGGCACCGCGCTCACCGATGCGACCGGTCAGTTCTCCCTGTCGAATCAGCCGGCGGGCACGCAGATGCTCGAGGTGCGCAGAATCGGATTCCTCTTGAGCAGTACTCCCGTTGAATTGCGCACGGGGAGAACCAAGGAGGAGAGCGTGACACTGACGAGCATCGTCTCGCTCGACTCGATACGCGTGACGGCGCGGCGCGCCAGGTACCGGGAATTCGAGCGCAACAGGCGGCAGGGCGGGCCGGGTCGCTTCATGAGCGAAGAGGAAATCGAAAACAGGAATCCGCAGGAGATAAGTGATCTCGTCCGGATGCTCCCGGGCTTCCGTCTCTCAGGCACCGGCGTGAACGCGCAGGTGGTGAGCACGCGAGGGCGCATCTCTTTTCGAAGCGCCGAGTGCGTGACCAACATCGTCATCGACGGGATGCAGCGTCAGGAGATCAACCTGCTGAGGCCGAGCGATCTGGGCGCGATGGAATACTACAGGGGACCGAGTGATGCGCCCCCCCAGTACGAATCCGCGTGCGGAGTCATCGTGCTCTGGACCAAACGCTGAGTCGGGCGCTCGTGCTCCCGACGTCCTCGGCTATTGCTCCGCCATGAACGGATACCGGTAATCCATCGGCGGCGAGAAGGTCTCCTTCACGCTCCGAGCGCTTACCCAGCGCACGAGGTTGAGCTTGGACCCCGCCTTGTCGTTCGTGCCCGAGCCGCGCGCGCCGCCGAACGGTTGCTGCCCCACCACGGCGCCCGTCGGCTTGTCGTTCACGTAGAAGTTGCCGGCCGCGTTGCGCAGCGCCATCTGTGCCTCGCGCACCGCGCGCCGGTCGTTCGCGAACACGGCACCGGTGAGGGCGTAGGGCGACGTCCGGTCCACGATCCGCAGCGTCTCCGCCCACTTCGCGTCGTCGTACACGTGCACGGTCACCACGGGGCCGAAGATCTCCTCGCACAGCAGGCGGTAGCCCGCATCGTTCGTCTCCACGAGCGTCGGATGGACGAAGTAGCCGTCCTTTCCGTCCACTTTCCCACCAGCGACGATCGTCGCGTTCGCCTTCGCGTCGTCGATGTACTCCGAAATCTTCGTGAACGCCTTCCGGTCGATCACGGCGGCCATGAAGTTCCGGAAGTCGACGGGATCGCCGATTTTCAGCTCTGCCATCATTGCGACAGCGCGCTCCTTCACCGTCGGCCAGAGCGAACGTGGCACGTAGACGCGGCTCGCCGCGGAGCACTTCTGCCCCTGATACTCGAAGCCCCCTCGCACGATCGCCACGGCGAGCGCCTGCGGATCGGCCGACGGGTGCGCGACGATGAAATCCTTGCCGCCCGTCTCCCCGACGATGCGCGGGTAGCTCGCGTAGCGCGACATGTCCGCCCCGATCGTCTGCCACATGCTGTTGAAGACGCCCGTGCTGCCCGTGAAATGCACACCGGCCAGCTCACGGTGCGCCAGCGCGACGTTCGAGATCTGCGCCGCGTCGCCCGGCACCAGGTTGATCACGCCCGGGGGCAGCCCCGCCTCCTCGAGCAGCTTCATCAGGTAGTAGGCCGAGAGCATCGCCGACCCCGCCGGCTTCCAGACGACCGTATTGCCCATCAGCGCCGGCGCCGTCGGCAGGTTGCCGGCGATGGACGTGAAGTTGAACGGTGTCACGGCATAGACGAATCCCTCGAGCGGACGATAGTCGAGCTGATTCCACATCGTGTTGGTGCTGATGGGCTGCTCGTCGTACAGCTCCTGCGCGTAGTGCGGATTGAACCGCCAGAAGTCGATGAGCTCGCACGCCGAATCGATCTCGGCCTGATACGCGGTCTTCGACTGGTTGAGCATCGTCGCCGCGTTGATCGTGTGGCGCCACGTCGTCGTCAGCAGCTCCGCGGCGCGGAGAAAGACCGCCGCGCGATCCTCCCACGCCCAGTTCGCCCAATCGGCCGACGCGCGCTTCGACGCCTCGATCGCCTGCGTCACGTGCGCGGCCGTGCCCTTGTGCCAGTCGGCGAGCACATGTGCGTGATCGTGCGGCATCACGCTCTGCGCGAGGTCGCCCGTCCGAATCTCTCGCCCCCCGATGATGAGCGGGATGTCCACCCGCTCGTTGGCCATGCTCGCGAGCCGCTCCTTGAGCGCCAGCTTTTCGGGTGAGCCCGGCGCGTAGCTCTTCACCGGCTCGTTCACCGGCGGCGGCACTCGGCGCGCCCCCGAAAAGCCGGCCACGGGTGCGCTGGACGTCGAGACGATGTCCGCGGAGTGGCGCGGCTCGGCAGCGGCGCGCGTGGAAGCACTGCGGGTGGACGAAGCGACGGGCGTGGCCATGGAAGAACAGGTGCGGGGTGACGGAGCAGCGACGAGTCGGACCGCGAAGCGTGCGCCTGTAAGATAATCCAGCCTCGTCCAGGCACGCGGCGATTCCTTCTCCGGCCCCCGCGCCGCGGCTATTCTCCGGCATGACCCGTCGGCCCAGTCAACGCACTCGGCACATGCCACCCGCCACACTGGTTGCGAGCGCCGCGCTGCTCGTGCTCGCGAGCACGGCGTGCTCGCCGCCGCCGGTCGACTGGGCGGCACAGCAGTGGGTCGCCCGCCCAACAGGCGCTGCTGTCGTGCTGGGTGCGGATGGCATCGTGCGCGCCGCCAGCCTGACGGCACTCGCCGCTCGGCTCGAGCCGCCCTCCGGGCCGGTCTGCGCTGGCTCGCTCCGCGTGGCGATCGCTCGCCGCACCATCTACGGTGTCTGGTGGGCGCCTCGGCCGGATAGTGGCGCACGACTCCTCGCCGCGCGCTCCACGGACGACGGACGCACCTGGAGCGCGGCCGCGCCGGTGGACACCACCGACGCCGGCTCCACCGGATGCCGCCGCGAACCGCCCGCGATCGCCGCAGACTCCATGAGCGGCTACGTGCATGTCACCTACGCCCTCCGTGCCGTCGAGGGCCCGGGACTCTTCTTCTCGCATTCCATGGATGATGGCGCCACCTTTCACGCTCCGGTGGCGATCCTGTACGGAGAACGACTCGGTCGCACCAGCGTCGCCGCCGATGGCGATCTCGTGGTGATCGGGTTCGAGGATCCGAACAGCAGAGTCCCACGCATCGGTCTCGCACTGTCGAACAGCATGGGACACATCTTCGAGCACCGCATCCTGCCCGTCTCCGACGACAACGGCACCGCCGTTCGACCGCTGACGGCCGCTCGCGGACGTCGCATCGCGGTCGCGTGGGCCGCCGACTCATCGGCCGCCATGCCAGCCACGCTCTCCGTGCGCATCGGCACGGTGCGCTGAGCCGCCGTCCAATGCGAGTGCTCTGCGCAGACGACGACGTCATTGCCCGCGCGCTGCTCGAAGCCGTCCTGATCGATGGTGGCCACGAGGCTGTCATGGCCGAAGATGGCAAACGTGCGTGGGAGAGCTTCCAGGATGCGCCGGCGCCGCTCGTCGTGCTCGACATCAACATGCCGGGCATGGACGGCCTCACCGTCTGCCGACTCATCCGCGATCATCCCGCGGCGAGCGAGACGTTCGTCATCATGGTGACGGCCCGCGACGGCCGCGACGATCTCAGGGCCGTGCTGGCGGCGGGCGCCGATGACTACGTCACCAAGCCGACGTCGCCGGAAAACCTGCGGGCGCGGCTCGAGATCGCGGGCCAGCGCATCGTCCAGAACGCCGCGCGCCGCGCCGCCGAGGCGGAGGTCGCCCGCTCGAGGTGGCTCGCCGGCATCGGCGAGACCACCATCGCGCTCGAGCACGAAATCAACAACCCGCTCTCGGCGCTGCTGGGCCATGCCGAGCTGCTGCTGATGTACGAGGGGTTGAGCGCGGAACAACTCGACTCGCTCCGCGTCATCCAGGAGCAGGCGGCGCGCATCGCCGATGTCGTGCGTCGCCTGGCGACGCTCAAGAATCCGCAGTCGGTGGACTACCTCGCGGGCTCGCGCATGCTCGACCTGGGCATGCGGTCCAGCGGTCCCACGTAACCGGGAGCATCGGTGGAGCACTACTTCGGCGCGCACACGGTGGACACCGGCGGCATCCACATGGCGGCGCGCCGTGCCTCCAATGCGGGCATGCGCGCGCTGCAGATCTTCTCCGCCATTCCCAAGTACTACAACGAGCGCGTGAGCGTGCGCCCAGAGCGCGCGGAGCGATTTCGCGAGACCATCGCCGCCACGAAGATCGCGCCGGAACGGATCGTCGTGCACGCGGCATACGTGCTCAACACCGCCACACCGGACGACGCGAAGTGGACGCGGGCGCGAGACGGGCTGGCGAAGGAGCTGGAGCGGTCGACCACGCTCGGCGTGGGCGCAGTCTGCTTTCACCCGGGCGCTGCCACGGACGGGGACCGCGACGCGGCGGCCGAACGGATCGCGTCGGCCATCATCCACGCGCTGGACCTGGTGAAGGGTGATACGCGCCTCCTCGTGGAGAACACCGCGGGAGCGGGCACCACCATGGCGCGTACGCCCGAGGAAATCGGCGCCATCCTCGCGCACGTGCCGAAGCGGCTGCGCGCGCGCACTGGTTACGGGCTCGACACCTGCCACCTGTTCGCGAGCGGCTACGACCTGCGCGCGTCGGCCGACACCCTCAGCGGCGTGCTCGACGCGTTCGAGGAGGCCGCCGGCGAGACGCCCGGGTTCTTCCACCTCAACGACAGCGAGGGGGCGCTCGCATCGAATCGCGACCGCCACATGCTCATCGGCGACGGAATGATCGGGGCGGACGCGTTCGGGTGGCTCCTCGCCGACGCGCGCTCCCGCGGCATTCCGCTCATTCTCGAGACCCCCCAGCTGGATTACGAGATCGGTGACGACGACGACGCCCCCGATCCGTACGACGTGCAGATGATGGAGCTCCTCGCGCGGCTGGAAAAATCGGCCTGAGCGGAGCGCGTCGGCGAGCGATCGTTCCGCCGCCGAGTGGTGTGCGAGCCGTCACACACTCGGTGCGCACGGCGAAAAATCCGCTTCGCCATAGGGAGAATTCGAAAATTCCCTATTGCGCGCCCCACGGGGTACTGTATCTTGCGCCCCGTCGTACAGAGCTTCTCACATAGCGAGAACCTGTTCACATTCCCAGGAGACGAGAATGGCCGCGAAGAAGACTGCGAAAAAGGGCGCGAAGAAAGGCGCCGCGAAGAAGTCCTCCGCGAAGAAAGGCGCGGCGAAGAAGGGCGGCGCCAGGAAGTCGGCGAAGTCCGGCGCGAGAAAGAAGGCGGCCAAGAAGTCGGGGGCCAAGCGCACGCCGAACGCTGCATTCATGAAGCCGATGACCCCGAGCGGTCAGTTGGCGATGGTCGTCGGTAGCACGCCGATTCCGCGCACCGAAGTGACGAAGAAGCTGTGGCTCTACATCAAGCGGAAGGGCCTCCAGGATTCCAAGAACCGCCGCAACATCAATGCGGACGAAAACCTGAAGCCGATCTTCGGTGGAAAGGCGCAGGTCTCGATGTTCGAGATGACGAAGCTCGTCAACAAGCACCTCAAGTAGTTTCGCGCTTCCAGTCGTCGCATCGAAGGGGCGTGCCGCAAGCCGGCACGCCCCTTTGCGCTTTCTCCCTCGGGAAACCCTTGCCCGGCGATGGTACGTAGGGAGATTTCATCCGTTCGGTTCACTCTCCCTTTTCGTCGTCATGGCCTCCAACGTCGTCTCACAGGCGCGCGGACAGAAGAAATCCGCTGGCGCCTCGCCCCTCCGCGCAGTGTGGGAAAGCGTCAAGTCGCTCGCTGGCGCGATCCTGATCTATCTCGTCATCAACACATTCCTCATCGCGGCGTACCGCATTCCCTCCGGCTCGATGATCCCCACGCTGCTGATCGGGGACTGGCTGTTCGTCAATCGCGCCGTGTACGGTCCGCACATTCCCTTCACCAACTCCCATCTTCCCTCGTTCAGTGAGCCGAAGCGAGGCGATGTGGTGGTGTTCGTCTCGCCGTACCAGGCCGACGAGGCCGCCGCCGGCGCCGACCCCACGCCCACGCTGGTGAAACGCATGGTCGGCATGGCCGGCGATACGCTGCTCATGCGAAAGGGCTTGCTGCACGTCAACGGCGTGCCGCAGCGGCAGGGGTTCGGCGCCGAGAGCCGGTATGGGCCCGGTACCTCGCAGCCGGGCGACGTCGATCAGCTCTTCGAGTGGCAGCGCACCCATGCGCTCAAGCAGTCACGGTTCGGCGCCGCACCCGCCCAGCCGACGCATGACGACTGGGGCCCCCTCGTCGTGCCGCCGCAGCACTATTTCATGATGGGCGACAATCGCTACGAGTCGAAGGACAGCCGCTACTGGGGGGTCGTGCCGCGCGAGAACGTCCGCGGCCGCCCGATGTTCGTGTATTACTCGTATCGCAGCGGCGCGGAGACCGACCGGCCCATCTCGTTCATCACCGATATCCGCTGGGGTCGCATCGGCACGCGCATCAAGTGAGACACTTCTGAAACAGGGGCGACGCGCGTGACCGGGGACGCCGAGACGTCCAACCAGCTCACCCAACGGCTGTTCGCGCTGTCGCAGCTCTCGTGTGTCGTGCTGTTCGGCGTGCTCCTCCTGCGGCCACCGCAGTCGGCCTCCCTCGCGCTTGGTGTCGCATTCCTGGTGTCGTGCGCCTCATTCGCCGCGGCGGTAGTCGCCAGCTTTGCGCGCAGAGCCGAACGGCGTCAGGGAGCGCTGCTCCAGCAGCGCATGTCGGACGAGCAGGCGGCGAAGGAGGCACTCGAGGAGCGCGTGCTGCAGCGCACTCGCGAGCTCGACGACGCGCAGCGTGTGCTGCACCGCATGTGGTGGCTGGGTCAGCAGATCACCATGGAGCTCAACCCCCGACGCGTCCTCGATCGCTTTCTCGAGGCGGCGGCCGATGTCGCGCAGGCCGATGGCGCCGCGCTCGGACTGCTCGCCAGCGACGGCATGATCGAGGTGGCGGCCGCCAGTGGAGCGCTGACCCCGCTCGCGGGACTGCGCATTCCGGTGAACGCCTCCGCCATGGGTCACGTGATTCGCGCGGGCGGGTCGTGGAGCGTGGAGGATGCCACGGCGCACGTCGACCTCGTGCATCCCACCTGGTTCGAGCGGGTCGAGCCGCCGCTTCGGGGCATGGCCGTCCTTGCCGTGCAGCGCCGGGGCGATCGTATCGGCGCCGTGGCCATCGCCTCGACGCGCACCCGCACGTTCACGTCGCTGGAGCTGCAGCGCGTGGAGGCCATGGCCGACCTGCTGTCCGTCGCCCTCGCCAACGCCGAGATGTTCGAGTCGATGCGGCAGGCGGAGTGGCGCTTTCGCACCCTGTTCCGCGCCGCCCCCGACGCCGTCCTCACGGTCCTCCAGACCACCGGCCGCGTCCGCGAAGCGAACGACGCCGTGCGCGAAGTGTTCGGCGTGGAACCGCATCAGATCGTCGGCCGGCAGTTCAGCGACATGCTCGCACCCAACGATCGCAGCATCCTTGAGGCAGCGCTCGGAAAGGCACACGCCGGCCAACCGGCGCGCGTCGAGGTGCGCATCGTGACGCCCGATTTTCAATCGCGCGTCGTCGCCCTCGCGGCGAGCCGGCTGCCCGAGGCGGATCCGCCGAGCGTCCTCCTGGTAGGGCGCGACATGACCCAGGAGCGGGAGTTGCGCGTCCGCCTCATGGAGTCGGACCGGCTCGCCGCCGTCGGCGAGCTCGTGGCCGGCGTGGCGCACGAGGTGAACAACCCGCTCAGCTCCATCAGCGCATTCGCGCAGCTGCTGCTGCGCGATTCCGATCTCTCGTCGCAGCAGCGCGAATCGATCGAGGTGATCCGCGGCGAGACGGTCCGGGCGAGTCAGGTGGTGAAGGACCTGCTGGCGTTCGCACGCCGCAGCGAGCCACAGAGCGCTCCCCTGGACCTGAATGGCGTCATCGCGCGCACCCTGCGCATGCGACAGTACCAGTTCAACGAGGCGTCGGTCCGCATCGAGACCGAGCTCGCCGTCGATCTTCCCTCGGTGATGGGCGATGCCCGGCAGCTGCAGCAGGTCTGCCTGAACCTGCTGACCAATGCCGTGCAGGCGATGTCCCCTGGCGGCGGTGTGCTGCACGTCTCAACCCGGCAGGACGGCGATCTCGTGCTGATGGACATCCGCGACACGGGACCTGGCATCCCGGCCGATACGCGAGCGCACATCTTCGAGCCCTTCTTCACGACGAAGGAGGAGGGGCAGGGCACGGGACTCGGTCTCAGTGTGAGCTACGGCATCATGAAGACGCATGGCGGCACGATCGTCGTCGTCGACACCGGTGCGAGCGGCACCACGTTTCGCGTCTCCCTCCCCGCCGCCTCGGCGGTCGCGGTCACTCAGGAAGGCGCGCAGCAGCGCGCGTCCATCGAGCTCCGGTCGCCACTGGCCGGCATCAAGCTGCTCTTCGTGGACGACGAGCCGTCGATGTGCGCTGGAATGCACGCCTTCGGCGAGGTGCGAGGCTTCACGGTACTCACCGCCCCGGACGGAGTGACGGCGCTGGAAACGACGCGCACGACGGGTGTGGACGCCGTCGTCTGCGACCTCCGCATGCCCAGGATGGACGGCCGCGACTTTCATGAGCATCTGGAGCTCGAGCGTCCGGGCCTTGCCGCCAGGACGGTCTTCATCACTGGCGACGTCATGGCGTCCAGCTCGTCGCGCGGCGCGTTCGCGCGCCAGCCGGTGCTCAACAAGCCGTTCTCGTTCGAGAAGCTCGAGGAGGCGCTGATCGGCGTGATGCGCGGCAGGCAGTAGCGGCGTGCCCCGCGCGCGCGTCGCTCGTCCTGCTTACAGCCCTCGCCTCCCCATCCAACGATGCCCGCCCATTTTCCTCGACAGACCGTCCAGTGGCACCTCGAAGAGCCCGCGGCGTTACGCCGGCTCTCGTTGTCGCTCGTCGAGATGGCGCTCATCACGGGCATCGTGCTCCGCCTCCTGCGCGCCTTCGCCTTCACGCACGGTCGCGCCAGCGTGCTCATCTCGCTCGGCGCGCTGCTCGTGTGGGGTCTCATCCTCGTCGGCATGGCCACCGCGCACCTGGCCAACTATCCCATCGCACGCTGGTCGTGGCGCGCGCCCCTGTTCGCGCTCGTGGAGACCGCGGGCGAGATGGCCACGAGCCTCGTGCTCATCTCGATCGGCCGCGAGCCCGACGGCACCGCGCGGGCGCACTTTCATGACTGGCCGAGCATGGCCGTCCGCGCGCTGCTGCAGAGCGAGCTGACCCTCTGCCTCTGGATGTTGATCCTGAGTGGCATCATCATTCTCGTACGGCGCAGCGGTGTGGCCAGGTGAGGTGACTCGAACGTTGCGCCGCCCGGGGACGGCGTCTTGCTTTAGGTGCGCGGGCCGGACCACGGGGCCCAGGCCAAACCAGCCGACCGAATCCTCCGAGTTCCGACCGCCGATGTGTGGCATTGTAGGGATCGCGATACCCGAGCATCTGGCGCGAACGGTCGACCAATCGTCCCTCATCCGCATGCGCGACGCGCTCATGCACCGTGGTCCGGACGACGCGGGCCTCATGGTGGAGGGCGGCATCGGACTGGGTCACCGGCGACTCAGCATCGTCGACGTCGCGCACGGGCATCAGCCGATGTCGACGGAGGACGGCCGGACGACCATCGTCTACAACGGCGAGATCTTCAATCACCCCGCGTTGCAGTCGGACCTCGAGCGCGAGGGCGTGCACTATCGCACGCACTGTGACACGGAGAGCGTGCTGCATCTGTACGAGCGGCACGGGGCCGATTTCCCGAAACATTGTCGCGGGATGTTCGCCATCGCACTCTGGGATCGGTCGACCCGCACGCTGACCCTGGCGCGCGACCGCTTCGGGGTCAAGCCGCTCTATTATCACCAGGCCGCGGACGGCACGCTCAGCTTCGCCTCGGAGATCAAGGCGCTCCTGGCCGGTGGGCTGGTATCGCCATCGCTGGAGTCCGCGGCCCTCCCCGACTTTCTCGCCAATCATGCCACCAGTGGCGAGCGCACACTGTTTCAGGGCGTCTTCCGCCTGCCCGCCGGTCACGTCCTCATCTGGCGTGACGGCGCGGTGGAGCGACGCAGGTTCTGGGACCTGTCGTACCGGCGCCGGACGCCCACTGGACCGATGGACGATCGATCGATCGTGGCGGAATATTCCCGCCGTCTCGAGGAAGCGGTTCGATTGCGACTGATGGCCGACGTGCCGCTCGGAGCGTTTCTCTCCGGAGGCATCGACTCCGCGGCGATCACGGCCATCATGAGCGACCTGAGGGACGCGCCAGTTCGTACCTTTTCCGTCGCGGTCGCCGAGCGGGAGGCGAACGAGCTCGCGTACGCGCGGATGGTGGCCGAGCGGTATCGCACGGATCATCACGAGATCGTGCTCTCGCCGGATGCCTTCTGGAAAGCGCTGCCGCGGCTCGTCTACCACGAGGACGAACCGCTCGCGCATCCGTCGTCCGTCGCAC
>JAJAYP010000092.1 GCA_026786185.1 Gemmatimonadaceae bacterium | reverse complement strand
CCGATTGGGTGCGGTAGATCGCACGGCCCGGCGGTTTTTGGGGCCAACCCTCGCCTTCGCCGTCGCGCCCCGCGCACGCGTCGCCACCAGGTCGAATCGCATGGTACGCCCGGCTGGGAAGTGGTCGGTCACGCGACGCGGTGTGACGTCGTCCCCTGATCCGGACCCTCGCCGTGCCAACGCGCACGGACCGTGGCGCGTCCGGGCCGTCCAACCTCTGCCCTACCGCGCCGTGGCGTCCGAATCGCCGGCTGCCAGAACGAGTGCGGTCCACGATGAAACGAGAGATCCTGATCAACGCGACAGCGCGCGAGACGCGCGTCGCCATCCTCGAGGACGACGAGCTCGTTGAGTTGCTCGTCGATCGACCGGATGCGCGCCGGATGGTCGGCGACATCTATCTGGGGAAGGTCGATGCGGTGCTCCCCGGTCTCCAGGCCGCCTTCGTGGACATCGGCACCGAGAAGAGCGCGTTTCTCCATTCGTCCGATCTCGTCTACCCCGATACCGGGGACGACGACGACGATGACGATGGCGAGGAGACCTTTCGCGAACCCGGCCGGAACGAAGAGAACATTCCGCAGATCCAGGACGTCCTGAAACGCGGGCAGGAACTGCTGGTCCAGGTGAGCAAGGAGCCGATCTCCACCAAGGGTCCGCGCGTCACCGCGCAGGTGTCCATGGCAGGTCGCTTCCTGGTCTACATGCCGTTCGCCTCGCGCGTCGGCGTGAGCCGGAAGATCGGCGACCGGGACGAGCGCAAGCGGCTCCGCGCCCTCGTCGACGGCATGCTCCCCGACGACTCGGGCGGCGTCATCGTCCGCACGGTCGGCGAGGACGTCACGCCGGAGACGATCGAGCGCGAGCTGACGTCGCTGATGAATGCGTGGAAGCGCATCAAGAAGAAGACGCACTTCGTGCGTCCGCCGTCGCTCGTGCATCGCGAGACGTCGCTGACGCGAGGATTGATCCGCGACATCTTCAGCGACAAGGTCGAGCGGGTCACGGTCGATTCCAAGCAGGTGTACAACGAGATCGTCGAGTATCTCAAGGGCATCGCGCCCGAGCTGCTCGAGCGCATCGTGCTCTACGAAGCGGACATTCCGCTCTTCGACAAGGCCGAGATCGAGCAGGAGATCCGTGACCTGTTCAAGCGTCGATGCGATCTGCCGTCGGGTGGCTACCTCATCATCGAGCCGACCGAAGCGCTCATCTCCATCGACGTGAACTCGGGTCGCTTCGTGGGAAAGAAGGATCCCGAGAAGACCAGCCTCAAGACCAACGTCGAGGCGGCGCACGAGATCGCGCGGCAACTCCGGCTGCGCGACGTGGGCGGCATCATCGTCTGCGACTTCATCGACATGGACACGAAGTCCAATCGCGACAAGGTGCTGCAGGAGTTGCGCATGCATCTCGGCCGCGATCGCGCCCGCACGAAAGCGTTCGCCGTCTCGGATCTCGGCCTCATCGAGATGACGCGCCAGCGCGTGCGTCAGAGTCACCTCCAGAGCATGACGGAGGCGTGTCCGACCTGTACCGGGACCGGGCGCGTCTTCACGGCGGAGACGATCCTGCGGCGCATGGAGCGAAGCGTGAAGCGCATGGGCGTGGAAGGGAAACGCGATCCATTGCTCGTGAAGCTCCATCCCGACATCGCCATGTATGCGATGGAGAACGAGTCGGACGTCATGCGAAAGCTCGAGAAGGCCGTCGGCTTCCCGCTGGAGATGCGCGACGATCCCTTGCTGCGCCCTGACGAATTCAAGCTGGTGGTCAAGAGCGCGGGCCGCGATGTGACACAGCAGTACGCCGTCGCCTAGCGCGAAACGTCAACGGCGGCGCGACACCGAAGTCACGGGACCAGAACGAGACCCACGCGCCCGCCGAAATCGTCGTCGACGACCGGCGTGTTCGACGGCGGCACCCACGGCCCGCCGTCGATCCGGATGACGAGGCGACGGTTGCCCGCAGGCATTGACGCCGTCGTCGAGAACACGCCGCCCGTTCCGAAGAGCAGCACCGGGAGCCACTCGGTAAAGTCGCCCATCACCTCCACCGAACGGGCGCCGGGCGCCAGCACCTGAAGTGTGCGAATGGCACTGTCGCCGGTGACCTGCACCACGGGACGCGCGCGCCGTTCGCGCGCCGTCGTCCGGGGCGCTGACTCGAAGAGACGGAGGCCGACGGTCACGCTCCGTGCGGCGTCGGCGCCGTGAACGAAGTCGGGGAGGTAGCTGGCGAGGCTGACGAACAGGGCGCGCGTCGGCGTTTGCCGGAACGACGCGTCAATGCTCGAACCCCACTCCACGAGCTGCTCGGCACCCGGATCCCGACGCATCGTGGCACTCGCCTCGATGCTCGCCCGCTCGCCTTCGTGATGCCCACGGGCCGTCGCCTCCGTGTAGGCCACAGGCACAGTGCCCGCGTAACCCCGCCGTCCCGGACCCGTGAAGAGTTGTGCGACGCTCCAGGCGCGTTCGATCGACCCGGCTATTCCCCCGTCGCCGATGCGCCACCACGTCCCTCCGCCGACGCCCGCACCCGACAGCAGATCCGGCCGCCGTGCCGACAGACTCCCGCGACCGCCGAACCAGGCCCCACCCCGCTCGCCGTAGCTGCGGCTCAGGCGCGCGTTCAGGACGGCGCTCGTCGCCACCGTCGCTGGCGACGCGGTCCCGCTCGAGCCCAGCGCACTCCCCTCCGCCTCGAACTCGGCCCGAAGTCTCGATCCGAGCGGCACGAACGTTCGCCCCGTCAGCTCGACGGACCCACTCGCGCCATCGAGACCAACGACTCCACCGACCCCGACGAGCAGCGCATGCGCTCCGCTCGCGCGAAGTCGGAGCCATCGAGCGGATGGACCGACCGACTCCAGCGAGTCGACGCGAAATCTCACCGCCGAGGCGCCCAGTTCCACGCGAGACCGATCCTGAGCGCCGAGCAGCCCGCCCACCGCGAACGCGATGAGCAGGCCGCTGACTTTCATGACGTGGGCACGGTGCACGCTACGGTCGTCGTCGCGGTGGCCTGTTCGGCGGTGGTGTCGCTGCGCCGCCGAGGTTCGTGACGAGCGGGCCGGCCGCCGCGGCATCATTTCCCCTCGAAGTGCCCGTTGCCGAACTGCTGCCAAACTCACCCCACCGGAACTGCGCCGCCTCGCTCGCCGGGAGGCCGCCGGCGGCATCGCGCTCCACCGCGTTCCCGAACGCGATCACCTGCGTCGCCGTGGCTCGACGCCGTATCAGGTCGAGAATCATCGACACCGCGCGCGTCGAGGGCACGCCGCTCGCGACGAGTTGCGCCAGGGCTCCCAAGGGAACGCTCGCGCCTCGCGCGGTGGACGCCGCCACGACGGCGCGCACCGCGGCGGCATCCGCCCCCGCAGAGAGCGCGTCGGCCCCGGCGATCAGTTCCCCGGCGCTCGCCGACGGACCGAGGGCGGCACGAGCCGTGTCCAGACGGCTCACGAGCGCCAGCACTGCGACTCTGATGCGGGCATCCGGCGCCCGTTTCAGTCGTCCCTCGCGCACCTTGGCCCGCAACGGCTCGGTGGGCAGACCGCGACCGGACGCGCGTGCGATCTCGCGCTCGACAATCAAATCGATGTTCGTGTCGATCTGCGCTGCGACGAGCCGGGGCTGCATCACTCCCTGCGTCACGGCCTGCGCGTGACTCGATTGGTTCGCGAGAAAGAGCACGGCGAGACCACAGAGCGAACGGCCGACGCGCTCGACGATCATGGCTGCGGCACCAGCAGGATCGATCCGGGCCGGCCGAAGTCGGCGTCGGGCGCCGCGGGAGCCCGCGGATCGCGGACCCACACGGTGTCGTCCATGAGAAACGCATAGACATGACGACCCGGATGAAGGGCCATCGATGCGCTCCAGAACCCGCTGACCGAATCACGCGTCATGACGAGCGTGCCGGCCTTCCACCCCGTGAAATCCCCGACGACGCTCACACGCCGCGCGCTGGGACTTCGAAAGACGAATTGCACCAGGCGCACGCCGGACCGCGACCTGCCAGCATCGACCGCCAGCGTCGCGCTCCCGAGACCGGGTGCGGTCGCGACGGCAGGTAGCCGCTCGAGCGAGCCATCCGGCGATACGTCACTCATCGGATCGGCTCGGTCGCGACCGACCAGCACCACCGCGGCCAACAGCGTTGCGGCGAGCGCGCCCGCGGCAACCCATGTCCTCGCCGAGCGCGAGCGTCGACTAACCCGCTCCCGCGTGGCGGGGGGGGG
>JAJAYP010000091.1 GCA_026786185.1 Gemmatimonadaceae bacterium | reverse complement strand
TCAAGGAGGGGAAGAAGTACGCGATCCTCACCGACATCCTTGGCACCGAAGATCATCTCGGCGACATGGACTTCAAGGTCGCGGGGACGAAGACCGGCATCACGTCCATCCAGATGGACATCAAGATCGACGGGCTCGACCTGCAGATCATGACGGAAGCGCTTGCGCAGGCGAAGGAAGGCCGACTGCACATCCTCGGCGAAATGGACAAGGCGCTGGCCTCGCCGCGTGCTGAGCTCAGCACGTATGCCCCGCGCATCGTCACCCTCATGATCAACCCCGAGAAGATCGGCGACCTGATCGGACCGAAGGGCAAGACGATCCGCGGCATCCAGGACGAGACGGGCGCCGAGCTCACGGTGGACGACACGGGCCTCGTGACGATCGCCGCTGTCGGCGGCGAGGCGATGCAGCGCGCGCGTCAGATGGTGCAGGCCATCACGGCGGAGCCGGAGATCGGGGCGACGTACGAAGGGACCGTCAAGACGACGACCGCGTTTGGGGCGTTCGTCGAGATCATGCCGGGCACGGAAGGCCTCGTCCACATTTCCGAGTTGAAGCACGGCCGCACCGATCGCACCGAAGACGTGGTCAACAAGGGCGATCGCGTGACGGTCAAGCTGCTGGACCGCGACGAGCGTGGCCGGTTGCGCCTGTCGATGAAGGCGCTCGTGCCCAAGCCCGAAGGCATGCCGGAAGAGGAGCCGCGTCCGCCGCGTCCCGAGGGCGACCGCCCGCCGCGCGAAGACGGCGATCGGCCTCGCTCGCGCAGTGGAAGCGGCGGGGGCCGGCCGCGCCGCTAGTGAACCGCGGTGACACGACGGCGGACGGGTTCCGCCGCACCGTGCTGCCCAATGGACTGACCGTACTCTCGGAGCGAATGCTGGGTGTGCGGTCGGTCGCGTTCGGCGCCTGGATTCGCGCCGCGTCGCTGCACGAGACCCGAGAGCGGATGGGTGTGTCGCATCTCCTCGAGCACATGGTGTTCAAGGGCACGGCGAGGCGCTCGGCCAAGCAGATCGCGCTGGAGCTCGAGGCGCTCGGTGGATCGCTCGACGCCTATACATCGCGTGAACACACCGTGTACCAGGCCCGCGTCCTCGACGAGCACCTCGACATTGCCGCCGACGTCATCGGGGACTTCGTCTTTGCGCCGCTGCTGCGCAAGGCGGATCTCGACCTCGAGCGGAAGGTGGTGCTCGAGGAGATCGCGATGGTCGACGATACGCCCGACGACCTCGTGTTCGAACTGCACAGCGAAGCGCTCTGGGGTCAGCATCCGTACGGCTATTCCATACTCGGGACGCGCGACTCGGTGTCCGCGTTGCGGACCGCCGACCTCGAGTCGCTCCACCGGCGCGCCTATCATCCCGGTCAACTCATCGTCGCCGCGTCCGGCAACGTCGAGCATGACGCGTTGCTCGCATCGCTCGAGCGCACCGGGTGGCTGGGGCGCGAGCCTGGCGACGCCACCCGCCTCGTGGTGCCGCCGCCCGCGGCTGAAGCGCCTCGGAGGCGACATGTCACGCGCGAGGGCGCGCAGACGCACATCGTCGTCGGCAGCCCCACCGTACGCCACGATGATCCGCTGCGACACGCCGTCGTCCTCCTCAGCGCGCTTCTGGGTGGCGGCATGAGCTCGCGCATGTTCCAGCGCGTGCGGGAAGAACTCGGCCTCGCGTACGCCGTCTACACGTTCCAGTCGTTCCATGCCGACGTCGGCATGCATGGCGTGTATGTCGGCACCGGACCGGACACCGCGCGCCAGGCGCTCGACGCCATCAACGCGGAGCTGGCGGAGGTCGCCGCCAACGGGCTGCCCGCTGACGAGCTCGCGATGGGGAAGAGCCAGCTGAAGGGGCAGGTGACCCTGTCACTCGAAAGCGTCACGTCGCGGATGTATCGCTGCGCCGGCGTCGAGCTGTACGGCGAACCCTACCGCACGCTCGACGAGATGCTCGCCCTGATCGACGGCATCACCGCCGAACAGGTCGCCCATGTTGCGCGCGAGTTCTTCGCGCCGGATCGACAGACAGTTGTTTCCCTCGGGCCCGGCAATGAGTTTTAGCCTGCAGTCGTCCGCTGCGACGATTCATCCCCTTCAGATCGAGTTGGCCCAATGAAGATCGGCGTGCCGAAAGAGATCAAGACGAACGAGAATCGCATCGCGCTCGTGCCCGCCGGCGCGGAGTCACTCATCAGCGCCGGGCATTCGGTGCTCATCGAGCTGGGTGCGGGAAATGGCAGTGGCTTCACGGACGACGACTATACCGACGTCGGCGCGAAGATCGCGCCGGATGCGGCGACCGTCTGGAAAGACAGCGACATGATCATGAAGGTGAAGGAGCCGATCGCCCGCGAATGGCCGCACATGCGGAAGGGCCAGCTTATCTTCACCTACTTTCACTTCGCGGCCGATCAGCCGCTGACACAGGCCCATCTCGACAGCGGCGCGACCTGCGTCGCGTACGAGACGGTGGAGTTGCCGTCGCGCGAACTGCCGCTGTTGACGCCGATGTCGGAAGTCGCGGGTCGGATGGCAGTGCAGGAAGGCGCGAAGTATCTCGAAAAGCTCTACGGCGGACGCGGTGTGCTGCTCGGCGGCGTGCCCGGCGTGGCGCCGGCCAAGGTCGTCATCCTCGGCGGCGGCGTCGTTGGCATCAATGCGGCCAAGATGGCGGCGGGAATGGGCGCCAAGGTGGTGATTCTCGACAACTCACTCGAGCGACTGCGCTACCTGAGCGACGTGATGCCGGCCAATGTGCAGACCATCTTCTCGAACCGGCACAACATTCTCGAGCAGATCGAGACGGCGGACCTCGTGGTGGGCGGGGTGCTGATTCCCGGCGCGGTGGCGCCGAAGCTCATCCGGCGCGAGGATCTGAAGCGCATGCAGCCCGGCTCCGTGATCGTGGACGTGGCGATCGATCAGGGCGGCTGTGTGGAAACCATCAAGGCGACGACGCACGAGAACCCCACGTATGTCGTCGACGGCGTCATCCACTATGGAGTGGCGAACATGCCGGGCGGCGTGCCGCGCACGTCGACGCTCGCGCTGACGAATGCGACGCTGCCGTATGCGCTCCAGCTCGCGAACAAGGGCTGGAAGCGGGCGCTCAACGAGAACCCGGCGCTCCTCAAGGGCCTGAACGTCACCGAAGGCAAGATCACCTATGCCGGTGTCGCCGACGCGTTCGGGATGAAGTTTCACGAGCCGGCGCAATTCGTGACGTGATGGCGTCGCATCGCGCGACCGCCTACTGTGCAAAGCGACGCAGGTCACGGCACCAGAATGCCTTGCCGCGCTATATTCTCAAAGGTAGCTTTCGGCGTTTTCGCCTCTCGATCGTGTACGGCTCGTTCCCTGCAAACGGACCGAGCGCCCCAACCCCGGATTGATGCGCTGGCCTTTCTTCACAGCGGGAAGCCTCTTCCCCGCGAACGCGATCGGTGTGGACCTCGGCACCGCGAACACCCTCGTCTACGTCAAAGGCGAGGGCATCGTCCTCAATGAGCCGTCGGTCGTGGCGCTGGATCGTGAGACCAGGCAGATCAAGGGTGTCGGGCTCGAGGCCAAGCGCATGCTCGGACGGACGCCCGAAGGGGTGATCGCCGTGCGGCCGATGAAGGACGGCGTCATCGCCGACTTCGACGTGACGGAGAAGATGCTCCGCTATTTCCTGAAGCTCATCATCGACAACCACGTCTTCAAGGTGAAGCCGCGGGTGATCGTCTGTGTGCCGAGCGGCATCACGGAGGTGGAGAAGCGCGCGGTGCGCGACTCCGCGCTGGGCGCCGGCGCGAAGGAAGTCTTCATGGTCGCCGAACCAATGGCCGCGGCCATCGGTGTGGGACTTCCCGTGGAAACGCCCACGGGGAACATGGTGATCGACATCGGCGGCGGCACGACTGAAATCGCCGTCATCGCGCTGTCCGGCATCGTGAGCGATACATCGATCCGGACGGGCGGCGACGAGCTCGACATGGCGATCGTGCAGTTCATGCGCAAGAATTACAACCTGCTGATCGGCGAGCCCACCGCCGAGCAGATCAAGATCCAGATCGGCAGCGCGGCGCCCATCGGCGACGAGCGCGAGATGGAAGTGAAGGGGCGCGATCTCGTGTCCGGCATCCCCAAGACCGTGCGCGTGCACTCGAGCGAGATCCGGGAAGCGATCCAGGAGCCGATTCAGCAGATCGTCGACGCCGTGCGACGCGCCCTCGAGATCACCCCGCCCGAGCTCGCGAGCGACATCGTCGATCGCGGAATCGTCATGACGGGCGGCGGCGCGCTCATTCGCGGCCTGGACCTGCTGCTGAGCCAGGAGACGGGATTGCCCATCCATGTCGACGAGGACCCCCTCACGTGCGTCGTGCGTGGTACGGGGCGAATCCTCGACGACGAGGAGAAGTACTGGTCCGTGCTGAGTACCTGAGGCGAGATTGGCCCGCCCCAGTCGGTTCAGCTCCCGCGTCGACATCGTCATCTTCGGCGCCTGCGTTCTGCTCGGGCTCATCGCCACCGTTCTTCCGGCGCGGCTGCGAGAGCCCACGGCGAGCGCGCTCCGGCGCACGCTCGTCGCGCCGCTCCTGCGACTCCAGCAGGGCTCGGAACGCTGGCGTGCCGCCTATCAGTCGACCGAGCGCGAGCAACTCAGGCAGGACACGCTCGCCCTGGCCGCGGCGCGAGTGCCCACGCTGGAGGGCGAAAACGAACGATTGAGGAAGCTGCTCGGTCTCGGCAGCAGCATGAAGTGGGGATTCATTCCCGCCGATGCGCTCTCGGGGCGCGGCAGGGCAGAGGACTTCACCGTGACGCTGAGCGCCGGCTCCAAGGCAGGCGTGAAGGAGCGCAGTCTTGTCGTGGCACCGGAAGGGGTCGTCGGCCTCGTCCAGACCGTGGATCCGGACATGAGCCTCGCCATCCTCTTTGCGCATCCGGATTTTCGGGTGAGCGCCATGTCGGCGGACGGCAGCGCCTTCGGTATCGTGCAGCCGCACGTGACGAGCTCGAGCACGACGCGGGAGCAGGCGTTCATGCGCTCGGAACGCTACCTCCTGGAGATGCGTGGCGTGCCGTTCCGGGCCGCGCTCAAGGCAGGCGCCGTGGTGTACAGCTCCGGGCTCGGCGGCATTTATCCCAAGGGCATCCCGGTGGGAGTCGTGCTGGGTGAGATCAAGACCCCCGAGTCCTGGGCGCGGACATACATCCTCCGGCCCGCGGTGAATCCGGCGGAGCTGAATGCCGTGATGATCCTCACGCCGCAGCGCGCCGCGGCCGACCTCGCGAGCATCTGGGCGAACGTCGGGGCGGTGGATTCCGCGACGCGAAGCGTGGTGATCGCCGGTGATTCGCTCGCGCGCCAGTCCGCGACCGCCGAAGCGGCCGCACGGCGCGCGGCCATCGATTCGGCGGCGCGACTGCTGCGCGACTCGCTCGGACGCGCCATGACCGGCGCAGACACGACCGGCGTCGTCGCGATTGATCCCGCCGTGGCGGCGGCGCGCGCCCCTGGGCGGGGCGCCCCCGCCGCGGCCCGCGCGCGGGGCGCCCGCCGGGATGGCGCGAGACCCGGTACGCAGGCGGCGGCGCTTACCCGGGCGGCGG
>JAJAYP010000090.1 GCA_026786185.1 Gemmatimonadaceae bacterium | reverse complement strand
GGGGGGGGGGTCTACCCGCGGGGGGGGGGGGGCGGGGGGCCCCCCCCTCTCGTCTTGCCGTCAAGCTTCCAGGAACTACGGCCGCGTCACGCGCACCAACGGGCCGCCATCGTCGCACCGGCCGTCACGGTTCGCATCGGTGCACACCCGCCGAGTCGTGCCCTGGGGCACGGTCTGCGGAATGCCGCGCGGAATAGACTGCGAGGTGGACTGCAGGCTGTCGCAGATACCGTCGCGGTTGGCATCGACGCAGGTCTGGCGCGACGTGCCACGCCTGTCGTCGCGGCCGTCGTAGCGCCCGTCGCGATCACGGTTGCCGTAGTTGTGGTCGCGATCGTCGTGCTCGTCGTGATCGCGGTCGCCGCGCTTGTTCGACTTCTTCCACTCCTTGTCGTGCTCCTTCTCGTGCTTGCGCTCCGCCTTGTCATGCTCCTTCTCGTGCTTGCGCGCGGACTTGTCACGATCGCGATCGCCGTCCCAGCGGCCATTGTCATGGGGATCGAGCCGCGGATCGTACTGCGCGCTCCGCGGATCGTACCGCGGATCATACTGGCTCGAACCGGGAATGGAGCGCGGGTCGCGATTGCCGTAGACGTTCGCGTCGCGCCGCGCGCCGTAGATGATGCGCGAGTTGCGGGGCTGACGCCGGCGTGCGGTGTCGCAATCGGTCGGCGCCGGCTGGCGGTTGGCGGGGACGCCCTCGATCCAGATGCGGCAGGTGCCAGCCGGAAGCGACTGCGCATCCGGATAACTCGTGCTCGTGCTGCGACGAAGCTGCGCGTCGGCCGAGGTGCTGGCCACGAGCATGAGTGCTCCGGCGGCGAGCGCATGACGAAGTGTGTGCATCGGTATTCTCCTTCAGAATGGCCGTGCTCCATGCACGGGGTCGAGGCAGCTTGTTCACCAGCGTGAATCACGAGCGCGATGGCAATCAGTCGTGCGGAACCTGCGGAGCATGATCAGGTGGATCGAACGGCAGACCGGGACGAGTCAGCAGGTCGAGCGCCTGCACCAGGCTGCGTCCGTCGGCCGTGAGCCGTCGAGCCGCTACCATGTGCTCCACGAACCACTGTCCTCGGCGCGTGCTCAATTCGTCGTAGCGCACCCCGCCGCCACTGGAAGACGAGTGGATGATCCGGCCGCCACCAGCGTAGATGGCGACGTGCGAGATGGTAGTCTTTTCCGCGAACAGCATCAGGTCTCCCTGACGGAGCGTGGCGACGCGGGCCGCGATCTGCTGACCGGCTCCCGCCTGTTCGCGGGAAGTGCGCGGCAGTCGGACGCCCTGCTTCGCGTAGACGTACTGGACGTACCCGGAGCAGTCGAATCCGGTATTGGGCGACGTACCACCCCACTTGTACGGGACGCCGATGTAGTCCTCCGCCGTCGCGATCACGCGCGGTGCAGATGCTTTGGACCCCGTCGACGTCGATGTTCCACCGCGTGGGCGGGGGGAGGGCACAGCTCTCGACGACGTGGAGGTCCCCGCAAGAATGACGGAATAGAGGACGTCAGCCGCCGTTCGATTCACGCTCGCCTGGGCGCAACTCGTGAGCGCCAGGAAGCAGATGGGCGCGAGCGGGACGAAGGCGGAAGGGGTGGCGACGGCGGTTCGCATGCCTCTGACAGAAGCAGCTTTTCGACCACCGTGCACAACCTCGTCAACTTGTTGTCTTACAAGCGGTTAAGATGTGGCGAGGGAACTTGCGGGATCAGTCTGCGTCCTGAAAAGGATACAAACATGTGATCGCCAAGGGACAGCCGACAGCGCTACGACAGCTCGAGTTCCACGGCGTTGGCCGCAGCGTCCCGGCTCAGGTAGCAGTGCAGGCCGCAGGCGATCAGGCCGGCGTCGGCGAATACGCGCCGATACTGCGCCTTGCTCCTGGCATGCCACCCGTCGAGGTCTCCCTCCATGTCGTCGCCAGAGGTGTAGGCCTCGAGGAATGCGACGCCGCCAAGGAGCGAGGCGAGATGCCGAATGCCCTTCCCGAGTTCCGGCGTCGGGACGTACTGGAGCATGTCCGCGCAGACGATCAGGTCGTGCTCGCGCCCCAGCGACAGGGTCGGAAGATCTCGAAAACTTCCGAGGCGGATGTTGCGGCGACGACCGTGGCGCGCGATGACGTATTCGCTTGGATCGATGCCGAGATATCGAACACCGGGGCGCATGCGTCGCACTTCGCGTCCCCACGCGCCTTCCCCCGCGCCGATGTCCAGCACGGAGCGTAGCTTTCGACCGAGGAAGTACTCCGCGACCGACACGGCCATGCGAACTTTTCGACGTACCGAGTCGTCGGTATGGACCCGTGTGCGTGGATCGCGGTACCACTTCCTGAAGTAGGCTTCGTCGTAGGTCTTACCACCGGCATTCGCCGGCATCGCCGAGGGAACCATGGGAAGCGCGCGCGGAGTGAGAGGGATGAAGCGTCGTTCGCCGTTCGCCGGACACGTCCTGCGAACGATGATGGTAGCAGCCTGCCTCTCGATCGCGAGCGGATGCAGCCGGAACGTCGATCCCAACGAGCCGATGGAGCCGATTCCCCCCACGACCCTTCGCGTGGAGAATCAGGCCTTTCTCGACATGACGATCTACGTCTACCGCAGCACGCAACGCATCAGGCTCGGCACGGCCACCGGCAATAGCGTCACTCGGCTGCGGATTCCGGCGAACCTCATCTTCGGCGCTACGTCGCTGCGGTTCCAGGCCGACCCGATCGGATCCACTCGCTCTTCCATCTCCACGGAGATCAGTGTGGCGGCGGGCGACGAAGTGATGCTCACCATTCCGCCCAGCTAGCGGCGTCCCTGTTAACGACGCGTTGTCGACGCTCGGTACCAAACCTATATTTCGGTATTCGTTCGGGTGCCGGGAGGTGGGATGGAGATCGGAGCCAAGCTGGCGGTGCTCGCGGACGCCGCGAAGTACGACGCGTCGTGCGCCAGCAGCGGGTCGAAGGGGAGGCGCTCCACGGATGGCACGGGGATCGGCTCCACCGAGGGGATGGGGATCTGCCACAGCTACACACCTGACGGGCGGTGTGTCTCGCTGCTCAAGATCCTGCTCACGAACTATTGCCAGTACGACTGTCTGTACTGCATCAACCGGCGGTCGAGCGATGTGCGGCGTGCGCGCTTCACGCCCGAAGAGGTCGTGCAACTCACCCTCGACTTCTACCGCCGCAACTACATCGAAGGACTCTTCCTCAGCTCGGGCATCTTCAAGAGTCCGGACCACACGATGCAGCAGCTCGTGCGCGTTGCGCGGACGCTGCGGGTGGACCACGGATTTCACGGCTACATCCATCTCAAGACGATCCCGCTCGCTGCACCGGAGTTGATCGACGAGGCGGGACGATGGGCCGATCGGCTGAGCATCAACGTCGAGCTGCCGACGCAGGGCGACCTCGATCGGCTCGCCCCGGAGAAGGAGCTGGTGTCGATCCAGCGCACGATGTCCACCATCCGCGAGGGGATCGAGTCGTCGCGCACGGAGACCCGAGCGGCGACCCAGGCCGCGCGTGCGGCGGGGACGCCGGTGGTGCGCGTCATGGGCCCACGCGGCCGGCTGCCGACGCTCTTCGCGCCGGCGGGCCAGAGCACGCAGCTCATCGTGGGCGCGACTGCGGCGTCCGACGCGACGATCCTCGCCACCTCCAGCGATCTGTATGCACGACTTGGATTGCGACGCGTCTACTACTCCGCCTTCAGTCCCATTCCCGATTCGCCCGGCGTGCTGCCAAGCGCGTCGCCGCCACTCGTCCGTGAGCACCGGCTCTATCAGGCGGACTGGCTGGTGCGCTTCTACGGCTTCACGGCCACCGAGCTGACGACGGACGAGGCACCCAACCTCGACCTGCAGGTGGATCCGAAGCTCGCGTGGGCGCTACGCAATCGCGGGCTCTTTCCGGTCGACGTGAATGCCGCGCCCCGGTCGATGCTCCTGCGCATTCCGGGCGTCGGCGCGCGCAGCGTCGAGCGCATGCTCGCGGCGCGGCGCTGGCATCGCCTGCGCCTTGCCGATCTGGCTCGGCTGCGCATCGCGATGTCGCGGGCGCTGCCGTTCGTCGTCACGGCGGACCACAACCCCGATGCACGGCTGCTCGACTCGCCCGGCCTGCGCGACCGCCTGCTGCGGCGCCGAGCGCAGATGGAGCTGTTCGCGCCTGGCACTGCCACCGAGCCGGCGTCGGCCGTGCGCCACTCCCTTCGCTCGGCACCATTCGACTCCGTGACAGCGGCGCTTCCCCTGTTCGCCGACATGCGCTCCGTGATAGGCGGTCAGTTCTGAATCGCGGCGCGGGCGATAGCGCGCTGGCTTGCGGCGGGGGCAATGTCGCGCTGAATCGCGGCATGGGCACGATCGGCGCCGAACGCGGACCGTTGCTGCGCGAGCTGACGTTCGATGGCAGCTGGCCGGGCTGGCGAAATGCAGCGCGCGACGCGCTCGTTGCCTCGATAGCGCCGAGTGACTGTACCTGGTTGGCAGGCGCGAACGCTCAGCCCTCGCTGCTCGCGGAATTGGCGAGCGACGTCCCGGAATCGCGCACTCGCACGTCACCCCCCGTGCGCTCGCCGCACGCGGTGCCGAAGGCGTTCCTCACCCTCGGCGCCGACGTCGCCTGTCATGCGTCGCCGTCGCGATGGGACCTGCTGTATCGGGTGCTCTGGCGGCTCACCCACGGTGAGCGGCATCTGCTCGACGTGTTCGTCGATTCGGATGTGCATGCGCTGCACGTGATGGCCAAGGCGGTACGGCGCGAAGGACACAAGCTTCGCGCGTTCGTGCGCTTTCGGCTCGTGTCCGCCGGCACCGACGCGGAGCGATACGTCGCGTGGTTCGAGCCGGCGCACGATGTGCTCGCGCGCGAGGCTCCCTTCTTCGCCCGCCGCTTCCCCTCGATGCGCTGGTCGATTCTCACCCCGCATCAGTCGGCTCATTGGGATGGCGCTGCGCTCACCTATGCAGCGGGGGCGTCGCGGACGGACGCGCCGACCGGCGACGACCTGGAGGATCTCTGGCGCACGTACTACGCGCACATCTTCAATCCGGCGCGCACGAGTCCGCGGACGATGCGGGCGGAGATGCCGACCCGGTACTGGAAGCACCTGCCCGAAGCGGCGCTGATCGCGCCGCTGTTGCGCGAAGCGCCGGCCCGGGTGCGCGAAATGATCGCACGTCAGCGTGCGGCGGCCGATGGGGCGGACCAGCGGCCGCTGGCCGAGGGTCGGGTGCCGGGGCGTCAGTCCGCTCGCACGGTGAGTTCTGCGGGCACGCGAACAGCGGCGACGGCGGGGACGGTGCACGACGAGGGCGTTCAGGCCGCGCACGATCGCGGCGTCCGCGCGCGCGCAATTCTGGTATCTCGCGGCGTCACGCCGACCGCCTCGCCCGTGTCAGGGGCCGACGTTCGCGTAGGCACCGCGAGCTGGACCGATCCCACGATGACCGCACCCGGCGTGTTC
>JAJAYP010000089.1 GCA_026786185.1 Gemmatimonadaceae bacterium | reverse complement strand
GGCCCGTGGCGAACAGCACGCTGCCCAGAATGAGGCAGGTCTGAACGAGCGTCCACACCCAGCGATAGCCGACGTTATCCACGGCGAGGGCGATCAGGGCAGCGATGCCGGCGATGAGCCCGATGGCGAACAGGCCGGCCCCGAGCATCCCGAACAGCAGGAGCGGCTTCTTGCCGAACTTGAGTTCGAACCACACCGAGAGCATGTCGAGTACACCGATGGGGATGCGCGACAGCCCGAACTTCGACTTGCCCGCGTGCCGGGCATACAGCGGCACCGGGATCTCGGTCACGGTGAATCCCTGCGCAGCGGCGATGACGATCATGTAGCGATGCCAGTCGGGCCGCACCGGCAGGGCATCCATGATCTCACGGCGATACGCCTTCACCGAATTGAGATCCTTCACCGGCACGTCGAACAGGGTGCGGCTCAGACCGTTGTAAATGCCGGAGACGAACGCCTTGTCGTACTTCCCCTCCTTGAACCCCGTGACCATGTCGGACTCGTCGTTGAGGATCGGCGCCACGAGCCGCGGGATGTCTTCCGGCATGAACTGCAGGTCGGCCGGATAGAACACCAGCACCTTGCCCGATGAGTTCAGGTAGCCCGTGCGCAACGCGTCGGCGATGCCGCGCCTGACGCGGTGCCGAACGATCCGCAGGAAGGAATATTCGCCGGCGAGCCGCTGCAACACGGCCCAGCTGTCGTCGTCCGAGCCATCGTCGATGACCACGACTTCGAATCGCACGACGGGCGACGTGGCGAACGCCGCGGCGGCGAGCTGCATGAAGAGCGGCAGATTCTCCGCTTCGTCCTTGGCGGGCACCAGGACGCTGACGTCGACATCCGACGCTCGGCGCGCGACGAGCGTCGACTCCGATGGCGAACGCTCGTCGGTCAACGTCATACCCGCTTGCGCATCCGGGCCGACAGCACGCCCAGCTGGTCGCGGTATTTTGCGACGGTGCGACGCGCGATCTGCACGCCGGTTTCCTTCAGGATGTTGACGATCGCCTGATCGGTGAGCGGATGCTTCGGATTCTCGTCAGCGACGAGCTTCTGGATCTGGGCCTTGATGCCGCGCGCCGACACGTCCTCGCCGGCCGTCGTCGACAGCCCGGAGGAGAAGAAGAACTTGAGCGGCAGCACTCCGCGCGGCGTCTGCACGAACTTCTCGTTCGTCACGCGGCTCACGGTGCTCTCGTGCATGCTGATGACTTCGGCCACCTCCCGCAGCGTGAGCGGCTTGAGGAACTGCACGCCCTTCTCGAAGAACTCACGTTGCCGCTCGACGATGTAGTTCATCACCTTCAGCATCGTCTGCCGGCGCTGCTCGATGGCCTGGATCATCCAGTTGGCCGAGTTGAGCTTGTTGGAGATGAACTCCTTGTTTTCGCCGTCGAACTTCTTCTTGTCGCGCGCGATCTCCTGATACGCCTTGCTCAGCTTCAGGCGCGGGAGATTGGCGTCGTTCAGGAAGACATGATACTTGCCGTCGATCTTGTCGACGATGAGGTCGGGAATGATGTAGTTGTCGCTCGCATCGCTGTACACGAGGCCGGGCTTGGGGTCGAGCTTGGCGATCTCGTCCGCCGCCTTCTGCACATCCGCCGGGCTGATGCCGAAGCGCTTGGAGATCTCGCTCCATCGGTGCGCGATGAGCTCGTCGAAGCAGTCGCGCACCAGGCGAAATGGCACGGAGTGCTCCAGGCCCGCCTCACGGAGCTGCAGCATGAGGCATTCGCGCAGGTCGCGCGCGCCCACGCCGGGTGGGTCGAGACTCTGCACGACGCCGAGCATCTCCTCCGCCTCGGCCAGGGTGTAGACGGGAAGATCCGTGACATCCCGCTCGATCTCTTCCGCCGCCTTGCGAACTTCCTCGTTCGCGCCCTCGACGATCTTCTCCAGCGCACACGCGAGGTAGCCATCCTCGTTGACGTTGCCGATGAACTCCTCGGCGAGGAACATCTGACGACCATTGAGGTCCAGCAGGGTCACCTGGTCTCGCAGGTGATCCGACAGGTCACGTGAGTCGACCGTGACCGGCTCGTAGTACTCGCGTTCCTCGTGCTCCTCGCGTCGACCGCCCGCATCGAAGCCGTCGAGCAGGATCTCCTCCCAGTCGATCTCGCCCTTCTCCTCCTTTTCCGCCTCGGTTTCCTGGCTGGTCTCCTCCTGTACGGCCTCTCCATCGTCCTCATCCTCCTCGTCCGGCTCGATCATGTCGAGGAACGGATTGTTCAGGAGTTCCTGCTTGAGGTGCTGCTGGAGATCGAGAAGCGGCATGTACAGCAGATCCATCGCCTGATAGAGGCGTGGATTGATCTTCAGTTCCTGCTTCAGCTGGGTATGCTGGCCGAGGCCCGGTCTCATGCGCCGTCTCCCTGAGTCTCGGAGGCGAACCGGGCACGCAGGCGTGCCGACAGGGTCGGGCCGAGGTATATGTTGGCAACCGTATCGTCAAACACGAGCTCGCGAACCGTACCCGACACCTTCACCTGCCCGTCGAACATGATGTAGGCGCGGTCCACGATGTCCAGAGTCTGTTCCACGTTGTGATCGCTGATCAGCACCCCGATGCCACGATGCCGGAGTCCGGCGACGATGGTCTGGATGTCGTGCACGGCGATCGGATCCACGCCGGCAAAGGGCTCGTCGAGCATCATGAATTTCGGTTCGGTCACGAGTGCACGCGTGATCTCCAGGCGCCGCCGCTCACCGCCGGAGAGCTGGAAGGCCTTGCTGTGGCGAAGATGCTCGATGTGCAGCTCGCGCAGCACGGTTTCCAGCCGTTGGGCGCGCTGCTCCCTGGACAGCGGCAGCGTCTCCAGGATGGCGACGATGTTGTCCTCGACCGACAGTTTGCGGAAGATCGACGGTTCCTGCGAGAGGTAGCCGAGCCCGAGCCTCGAGCGCTTGTACATGGGCATCGAGGTGATGTCCGCGCCATCCAGCATGATGTGACCGGACTGCGGCTGGATGAGGCCGACGATCATGTAGAACGTCGTCGTCTTGCCCGCGCCGTTCGGGCCGAGCAATCCGACGATCTCGCCTTGCTGCAAGCGCAGCGCTACGTCGTTGACGACGCGGCGCCGGCGGTAGGTCTTCACGAGACCCCTGGCCTCCAGCACGCTCCGGCCGTCCCCCCCCGATGCACCGGCCCGCGACACCCCTGCCGGCGGCGGCGTGACGGCGCGGGTGTACCGGGGCGTCGCATGCTCGCCCGTATGCTTCAGGACATCGGCGACCTCCGACCGCATCTTCGCGATGTCGCTCCACAGAGCCGGTGCGACCCTGATCTGCGTACCCGGCGTGATCGGTTCGTTCTGGCGGAGGACGATCACCTGGTCCGACGCGAGGCGGGGCAGCACCGATTTTGCCAGGTGATCGCGCACCTGGTCCATGCTCAGCTCACCCGCCTCGCGCTCCGCGTCGCGGCCGGCGACGCGCTGTGCCGCGAGGTGGTCGTTCCGGTAGCACACGGCCACTTCATCGAAGATCGCGACGCCCGTGTCGTCAGCGGCGCAGATGACGGCGTGCAACGCCAACGCGGTGGACCGATCGCCGTTGGCAAGGCGGTCGATGAGTTCCCGCAGCCTCGGGGTGATGTTGGGCAATGTCATGGCCGCACGACGCTGGGCGCGGTTACCGGGACGATGACGCCCGGGGTACGCACCGGCGTCACGGGCGGCGGCGTTGACGGCGCGGCTGGCTTCGTCGGGGACGGCGTCGCGCGTACGCTTCCCTCAGCGGGTGCCGCTGGCGCTGTAGTCACGATCGCGCGTCCGCAGCGTGCCGTGGAATCCGCCTTGGGCTCGATGTAGATACCGCCTGCCTGATCCTGATCCTTGACGACGACAGTGGAGACGCGGGCCGAGTCGAAATCGATCGTGATGAGCCGGCCGCGCACGTAGTTTATTTCCGGTACGCAGAGTGCCGTGTTGCGCGGCGGCAAGTGCTGCAGCGATGTCGCGAGCGACGACTTGGATCCGATGGCCACGAGCTGGGTGATGCGTGGCTTGCGCGCGGTGTCACGGGCGGGCACGGTGTCGAATCGGGCGATGATCGTGTCGCCGGTGAGCCGATCGCGCTCGCGCGTGCGGAACTTGGTCGTGTCCGGTGTACCTTCCGCGCTCGCTCCACGGATGGCGTACAGCAGGCGAATCCGCTGCGCGGGCATGAAGACGTCGATGGAATCCGCGAGCATGGTCTGGGTGAGCGAGGTCGCGCGCGCGCGGCTCCGGCCCCACGCCGTGGCGCGCGACAGCAGGTCGTCGATCACGCGGAGATCGATTGTGTCGGACCGCATCGTGAGGTCCTCGCTCGTCGCGACCGCGACGTTCTTGGCGAGCACTCGATCGAGCTTCTTCCGGCGCGACAGCAGATCGATTGTTTCTCCGACGAGCGTGAAGGGGCGGCCTTTCGTCCCGGTGATCTTCGGCGAACGCATGATGCGCAGCAACCCGAGTCCGCTGTCGACGTACAGCGAATCGCCGGTCGCCGTGAGCTCGGGCCGCACGACAACGACATCCCCGACCGCCGAGACGATGCTGTCGCCCTTGAGAAAGATGGTCGCCCCGGTCACTTGCACCGGCGGTTGCACACGACCCTGCGCATCGCGCTCCACCAGGCTCACCGTCGGGCGGCCAGTTGCATTGACCGTCTGCTGGGGGCGGACACGCGGCATGGCGCGCAGGAACTCCACCTGGGGACCACGGAGGGTGGAGCCGGTGGGGAGCCGCGCGTTCACATTCTGCACGGCGAGCAGCCGCTCGTCACGCTGAAAGTACGTGAGGAACTCGGACTTCAGCGAGAGGCGTGGCTCGACATAATCCACGTGGCCGACGAAGTAGAGCCGACCCTCATCGCCATAGGCCTCCAGACTGTCCGAGCGAAGGATGATCTTCTGCGCCGGGCACCGCGCGATTACCCCACCACCGATGAAGGAGTTGTATTGCCCGCTGGGAAGCTTGCTGCCGGTCACGCGCGTGGATGGCAGGTTGTCGAAGCGGAATACGCAGCGTCCTGACGGCGCTTCGGGAGTCTGCGCGCCGAGGCCCCCCGCCAGCAGCAATGAAATGATGGATGCACGAGTCACGCTGATCATTGACCGGGCAAGGTGAAGCTGCCCTGACCCCGTGCGCCCTTCAAGATGCGAAACTGCGTCAACTGAGGGTCCGACTGAAAACCGATCCCGGAGACCGTGCGACCTGGTTCCACCAGCGTGAAGGCGCTGTCGCTCGATACCATGTTGCTGGCCTGGCTGTACCGGACGTGCGGCGACGTCAGTCGCTTTCCCTCCGTCGTCGTGATGATGACGTTGCCGAATCCCTCGAGCACCTGCTCGCGGAGATTATACCGGCCGCGGTTCGCGCTCATCGTGCCGTCCTTCACGCCCGTGCTCTTGTTGAAGGTCGTCCGCACCTTGCGCAACTCGAAGCGCGTGTTGTCATCGAAGATGTACGCGGAGTCGGCGAACATCTCGCCGCGCTGCACGCCCTTGTCGGTGAGCAGGGACCGCACGTCGATCATCACCTGCTCGGCACTGTCCGCCATGGACGACCCTGACTTGACGGGCGGTGCACTGCCCTTCCCCCCGCAGCCGGCGAGGCCCAGGGCGGACAGCACGCCCACGACGAGCATGCTGTTCAGCACGCGGCGCATCAGGCGACCCTCGCGCGCAGCAGGTCGTGCAGGTGAACGACGCCGGCCAGGCGACCGTCGACGTCGAGGACCGGCATGGCCATGATGCCGTGCGTCTCCATCCGGTATGCCACCGCGCTCGCCAGCTCGCCGCGTGAAGCACTGCGTGGAGTGCGCGTCATGATACGCTCGACAGGCTGGGAGAGGATGTCCGTTTCGTGTTCCATCAATCGCGTGAGGTCTCCCGCCGTGAGAACGCCGTGCAGGCGCCCGTCCGCGTCCGCGACGAGGACGATCCCTCGCTGCTCCGCCAATACCACTACCGCCTGTCGCAGCCGCGAGCCGGGCGGCAGCACGGGCAGCGGATCCGACAGCATGACATCATCCACGAGCGTCACGAGGCGTCGCCCCAATGCGCCACCGGGATGGATGCGAGCAAAATCCTCGCGCCGAAAACCCTTGTGCTCCAGCAGCGCAACGGCGAGCGCATCACCGAGTGCGAGCGCCGCGGTCGTGCTCGTCGTGGGCGCAAGATCGTGCGGACATGCTTCCTCGCGCACCCACGCGTCGATCGACACGTCGCACAGCCGCGCGAGACCCGAGGCGTCGTCTCCCGTGATGGCGATGGACCGTACCCCCAGGCCCTGGAGATGTTCGAGCAGCAGGAGCAGTTCATCCGACTCGCCGGACTTGGACAGGAGGATAGCGACATCGTACGTACCCACGATCCCGAGGTCGCCGTGCGCGCTGTCAGCCGGATGCAGAAACAGCGCGGGCGTACCGGTGGACGTGAGCGTCGCGGCGATCTTGCGGCCGATCAACCCCGACTTGCCGACGCCGGCCACGATGACGCGACCGGACGACTCGGCGATCATCATTACCGCGCGGGCGAATGACTCGCCGAGGCGCTCCTCGACCGTCTCCAGCGCCTCGCGCTCGAGTCGCACGACGCGACGGCCACGCTCGACGATCTGCTCGGGTGTCATCCGCCGAGCTCCGCGAGCGGGAGCGAGCGCTCCGCCACGTACCCGTCCGTCACGGTGGCCCACTCGCCACGCGCTTTCATCAGCAACTCGGCGAATTCCCTCACGGCACCCGCACCGCCACGTCGCGTCAGCGTGTGGGCGCAGACCGCACTCACCTCGGGAACCGCGTTCGCGACCGCGACGGGCAGACCCACGAGCTTGAGGACGGCCATGTCGGGAAAGTCGTCGCCGAGGAAAGCGGCTTCGGACGGTGCAATGCCGTGTCGGTCCAGCATGGTGAGAAAGGCGGGGAGCTTCTGCGCCTGCGAATCCTGGGCGACGTCCTCGATTCCGAGCTCGACGGCGCGCAGGCGCACGCTCTCCGACACGCGTCCGGTAATGATGACCACACGGATGCCGGCGCGCTGCAGGAGATGGATACCGAGTCCGTCCTGGATGTCGTAGCGCTTGAGCTCCATCGCCGTCCCGCCCGAGGCGCCGAGGTAGATCCCGCCGTCGGTGAGGACGCCGTCGACGTCGAGACCAACGAGGCGGATGGCGCGCGCGAGCATCGGATCGATCATGTGCGCGCCCGATGCCAGATGTCGATCGCGCGCAGGATGAGGTCATCCAGGTCTGCGAGCGGCATCATGTTGGGTCCGTCGCTGGGTGCGTGCGCGGGATCGGGGTGCGTCTCGAGGAACAACCCGTCCACGCCCACCGCACAGGCGGCGAGAGTGAGCGGAGGGACGAACTCCCGGGCACCACCGCTCGTACCACCCTCGCCGCGGCCGGGCTGCTGCACGCTGTGCGTCGCGTCGAAGACGACGGGCGCATCGCACGCCGTGCGCATGCGCGGCAGGGCGCGAAAGTCCACCACGAGATCGCCGTATCCGAAGAACGTGCCGCGCTCGGTCGCCGCCACCTCCGCCCGACCTGCGTGGCCAGCATCGGCGAAGCCGGCGCGCACCTTGTCCACCGCGCCGCGCATTCCTTCCGGATGCATCCACTGTCCCTTCTTCACGTTCACCGGCTTGCCCGTCGCCCCAGCGGCCATGAGGAGATCCGTTTGCCGCGACAGGAAGGCGGGGATCTGGAGGACATCGACGACCGCTCCGGCCGGCGCACACTGATCCGGCAGGTGCACGTCGGTGAGGACCGGCAGGCCGGACGCGCGGCGTACGCGCTCGAGCGCCGCCAGTCCCTGCTCCAGCCCGAGTCCGCGCGTGGCGCCGGCGTTCGATCGGTTCGCCTTGTCGAAGCTGGCCTTGAACACGATGCCGCCGGGAACCCTGGGCGCGAGCCGGGCGAGATGCTCGGCCACGCGCAGGTTGAGCGCATCGTCCTCGAGCTGACACGGGCCAGCGATGAGGAACAGTGCGTCTCGACGAAAGCGAAACGACATCAGGCGCGCGTCGCGGTGAGCGGGGTCGCCGCTGCCGCCACGGCGTGCCGTCGCTTGCCCGCAACGGCGGCGGCGACGAAACCCGCGAAGAGCGGATGCGGGCGGGTGGGGCGCGACTGAAGCTCGGGGTGAAACTGACAGCCGATGAACCACGGGTGCGCCGGAAGCTCGACGACTTCGACGAGTTGCCCGTCGGGTGAGAGGCCGCTCAGCCGCAGGCCGTGCTGCACGAACAGGTCGCGGTAACCGTTCGACACCTCGTAACGATGCCGATGGCGCTCGCTCACCTCCGCCACGCCGTACACCTCGGCGGCGCGCGATCCTCGTGCGAGGCGGCACGGATACGCACCCAGCCGCATCGTGCCGCCCATGTCGGTGACGTGCTGCTGGGACTCCATGAGCGAAATCACCGGGTCACTGCACTCGGGCGAAAACTCCGACGAGTGACTGTCATCCAGATCGCAGACGTTGCGCGCGAACTCGATGATGGCTGTCTGCATGCCGAGGCAGATGCCGAAGAAGGGCACGCCGGTTTCACGAGCGCACCGGATCGCCTCGACCATTCCCTCCACCCCTCGGACGCCGAATCCGCCCGGCACGAGGAGTCCATGGTGTTGGGACAGGATACCGCGCGCCGCGGCAGCGTCGGTGAAGCTGTCGCTGGAGACCCAGCTGATGTCCACACCGACGTCATTGGCGATGCCGCCGTGGATCAACGCTTCCTGCACGCTCTTGTAGCTGTCGACGAAGTCGGTGTATTTGCCGACGACCGCGACTCGTACGCGCTCATGCGGCGCGACGACACGCTGCACCATCTCGCGCCACAGCGCGAGATCGGTGGCTGGCCGCTCGAGTCCGAACCGCTGGATCACCTTCTCATCGAACCCCTGATCCCGAAACGAGAGCGGAATCTGGTAGATGGACGAGACGTCGGGCGATTCGATGACCGCGCCGTAATCGACGTTGCAGAACAGGGCAATCTTGCGCTTCACGTCGTCGGGGACGGGACGCTCGGTCCGCACGATCAGGAAATCCGGCTGGATGCCGATCTCCATCAACTCGCGCACCGAATGCTGCGTGGGCTTGGTCTTCAGCTCCCCCGCCGCGGCGATGTACGGAATGAGCGTGAGGTGCACGAAGATGGCGTTGTCGCGGCCGACATCATGGCGGAACTGTCGAATCGCCTCGAGGAACGGCTGCGATTCGATATCGCCGACCGTTCCGCCGATCTCCACGACGACGACGTCGTTCTCGGGCGCGATGCGACGGATGGCACCCTTGATCTCGTCCGTGATGTGCGGAATGACCTGCACCGTGGACCCGAGGTATTCGCCGCGCCGCTCCTTCGTGATGACGTTGAGGTAGATCCGGCCGGTCGTCACGTTGTTGGCCTGCGACAACGAGCGATCGATGAAGCGCTCGTAGTGGCCGAGATCGAGATCGGTCTCGGCGCCATCGTCGGTGACGAAGACCTCGCCATGCTGAAATGGCGACATCGTGCCGGGATCGACGTTCAAATACGGGTCGAACTTCATCATCGTCACGCGCAGGTCGCGTTCGACGAGCAGTCGCGCCAGCGACGCAGCCGCGATTCCCTTGCCGAGGGAGGATACGACGCCGCCCGTGACGAAGATGAACTTGGTGGTGTGCTGCCGCGTGCTGGTTTGCATCACGTCTCGTTCGCTGTGAAGGTCATCCACTCCCGATTCGCCCGCTCCAGATCCGCCTCCGTATCGATCCCGCTTCGCAGCGGTCCGTCCACCACGGACACGCCCATGCGCATGCCGGCCGCCAGCGGTCGAAGCTGTTCCAGCCGTTCGATCCGCTCGAGCGGATGTGGCGGCAGTGCGACCCAGCGCGCGAGCGCGTCGGGCGTGTAGGCATAGACGCCGACATGGTGCAGAATGCGCGTATCGTCGTGCCCATGGTCATCCGCGTCACGCTGGAACGGGATGGCCGCGCGCGAAAAGTACATCGCAGCGCCATCGTCGGCAGTGACGACCTTGACGGCATCAGGATTGGCCAGCACGTCGCGCGCAGCGCGCGTGGCGGCGGTCCCGAGGGGGAATCCGCACTCGGTCACCTGGACGAGCGCGCCCCGCACCGCAGCGGCGGAGACGAACGGCTCGTCGCCCTGCACATTAAGGATGGCGTCGAACGCGCCGAAGCGCGCGGACTGGACGACTTCCGCGATGCGATCCGTCCCGGATGGGTGTCCGATCCTGGTGGCGATCGCCTCACCGCCAGCGGCATGCACGCGGTCGGCGATCTCGTCGCTGTCGGTGGCCACGACGACGACGTCGGCCACTCGAAGCGCACGCACGCGTTCCAGCACGCGGACGATGATCGGGACGCCAGCGAGCAGTCGGAGGGGTTTTCCGGGGAGTCGCGTCGCGCCCAGACGCGCGGGAATGACGGCGAGCGTCCTCACGAGCGCCGCAGTGGGCGGTGGATCAGGGATGCGCTCGCGAGTCGAGCGCCGCACGCAACTTTCACGCCAGCTAAGTTACGACGCCGCCCGACGTTGCGCAAATCCCAGGTACTAGAACGTCGGCACTGTCACGCCGGCGCCGATCTCGTACCCCTTTTTTCCTGCCACGGCCCGCGTGTACTCCACGGTGAGGACGCTCAGCTTGATGCCTGCCCCGATCTCATGTTGCAGTGGCGGCAACGATCCGACACCCGCCGCACCGAAGGCATCGCGAAAGCTGAGCATCGGCGAACCGACGAATGGCAAAGTGATGCGCTCGATCGGCACGAGGTAGCGACTCTCGACGAAGATGAGCGAGGTCCCACCCTGCTCCAGCAGGTCCAGCGTCCTGAGCGTTCCGCTCCCGCCCAGATAGGCGTACCGCGCGCGCGGCGCGGCATCGCGGCTCGTCCCGACGGCGTGGGCATTGAACTTCAGGACGTGTGTACGGAAGGTCGGCAACTCGACCGATCCATCGAACGTGACCTGCGAGAACGTCGACGTGCCGGACGGGAAACCCTGTTCCACATCCAGATTCACGCGCGAGGTCACGACGCCCACCGTACGGAACTCGGCGCCCGCGAGCGCGGATCCGATGTTGCCCTGCTCCACCAGCGGATTCGGACGCGCCATCCTGAGTGAGTCGCGACGCCCGAACAGGCTCCAGACGTTGCCGACCGCCGTGATCGGCCGTGTCTTCTCGTATCGGCCCCCGAGGTAGGGCGCGATCGAGTACGCGGGCCGTTCGATGGAGCGGATCACGCGACCCTCCCCCAGGTCAGCGCGGAAATAGTTGCGCGCGTCGCTGCCGACGAGCAGCGACGTCACCGAATTGATCAGGTCGCCCTTGATCCACGCGTCGTTCGTTCGCGTGTCACGCGCGACACGTGCAACGACGCGAAACGGCGCCGACTCCCGCGTGCGTACCTCGAGCGCGCCGTCCACCACACCGAGTCGGCTGCGGTAGGTGGCATATGGCTCCAACTCGAGCGCGTGCTCGCGGAACTGCAGCAGCACGCCGACCGGCAGGGACAGACCGTTCACCCGATCGTATTTCGGGATCTTCACGCCCTTGAACCCTGCGAGCTGGAAGAGCGGATCATTCTCCTCCACCCGAAGGCTGCGATAGTCGAGCGCGTATCCACCGTTCACGGACTCCACGGTGTAGGTCTCGTCGCGCAGGCTTTCCACTCCTCCCACCACGCGCCCGAGCGTCGTCTCCGCGACGGTGCCCCCGATGGCGACAGCGCGTCCGCTCACGTCCGCGCCCGGCCGAAGGAACAGATCGGCACCCACCACCACCACGTCACCCTGGACCCGACTCGCGAGATAGGTCGGGCGTCCCAGCACGAGAAGACTCGTCGTGATCGTACTGTCCCGCGGCAGCTCGAGCTTTCCGCTCCCGGCGCGCACGACGTGCCGACCCGCGAGGACGCTCCGCCCCAATACCCCGCCCCGTCCCCGCCCAGTAGCTTATTAACAAATGACCCTGCCGACGAATGTT
>JAJAYP010000088.1 GCA_026786185.1 Gemmatimonadaceae bacterium | reverse complement strand
GCGGAGCCATCCGTCCCGGGAAAGATCCGGGCGAAGGCCGCGTCGAGCGCGGACATGTCCAGCAGCGTCTCATTGAGATCGAATACGATCACCGGCTGCATGTACCTGTCTCCACCGCCACGCGGCCGACCGTGCGGAATGCGGCCGGCGGCGTCAATGGCGTCACATCTGGTGGGCGTGATCCGGATCCGCCGCGTCGAGCTTGCTCGCGGGCACGGTGTGTTTGACCGTCTGTGTCAGATAGTCCATGTGCGGCATCGGGAAGTCGTGCGCCTGGCTGTCGCGCAGAAGGAATGTCTTCACGAACGGGCCATTGTTGAACCACACCAGCATCCGGTCGCCGACGATCGCCGGCTCGCCGTACTTCGCGATGACCATGGTGCCGGTTTCCCGCTGCTTCGCCGGCCAGGATGCGAGGACATCACTGGCTCGCCGGCTGGGCATGGGGCTGAGCGCGACCTCGCCGGACGACGTCGTCTCCACGCGATGTGGCGCGCAGGCGCTCGCGCCGAGCATGCCGAGCATGGCGATGGCGAAGATCGCCGAACGTGCTTGCAGTGAATGCGACATCGGCAAGTCCGTACGACTGGTAATTGATGGGACCTACATCACGCCGCAGTCCGGCCCGCGGTGTCACGCGTGAGCGGCACCATGACTCTCTACGTGCAGCTGGACCTGGGTGACGGGCGCGTACATCGCGCCCACGATGGCGCCGTAGATGGCGTGGAGCATGAAGAAGGCGACGACATACGTCGGGCCCTTGCTTGCCATGAAGAATCCCGGCGCGGGCATCTGCCCCGCGCGGATGAGCGGATGGATCGCCGCCACCATCCCCATCAACAGGCCGGCGCCGATCGAGTGGATGAGACTGAAGCCCACGCCCACCAGCCACCCCGCCCGATGCGTCACATGCTCGAAGCCCCAGGCGTAGATGAGCGCGATCAGCCCCGAGATGATCAGGTGCATGATGAAGCCGATGATCCAGGCCGATGCGCCCGGTGGCTGCACGACCATCGTGCCAAGCATCATGGAAAGGTTGACGTCCATTCCCATGAACGTGCGCGCCATCCACATGACGATGGTCATCGCCGCGCCACCGATCATTCCGGCGATAAAGGCTTTCCGAGCGTTCATGGCGGTCTTCCTCAGCAATGGTGGCGGCTCGACGGCGAACGGCGCTGCCGATGCACGGTCGGCGCAGGGTGCATACGACGCGCCAGCGTGGTGCTCATTAACTGCCGGAGTATTAGAATCGGACGAGAACTGGTGCAGCGAGAGTGATCATGGCATGGGTTTGGCGCTCGCGTCCATCGTCGTCTCGCTGGCGTATGCGCTTGCCTCCTATCCACTCGTCCGCTCACTCGTGTTGAGCTGGGCGAACCCGACGACGTACACACAAGCACCCATGATGCAGATGAGGTGGGGCCATCTGATCTTCGGCGCCGTCTTCGGGATGGCGTACCTCCGGTTGACACGCGAACGAAAGGGATCGGCATGATTGAACGAGGACTTCCTGACACCACCTCCGCGACGCGGGCACTCAGTACACCGCGCCGAGGCACCGTGAGCATCTACGCGCTGCGGTGCTCGTGCATCGCCGTGGCGTGCGTCGCCGCGTCGGCCTGCAGAGAAGGCGCGCGCCTGCCCGTGTTGGCCGGAACGGGCCCGCATCCCGAGCTCCCGTCGCCGAGAACAACGCTTATCCCCACGGTCAACATTGCGTCGGCCAAGGGGTGGCCCCGAGGCGCCACCCCGACTGCCGCACCGGGGATGTCAGTCAATGCGTTCGCAACGGGTCTCGACCATCCCCGCTGGCTCCATGTCCTTCCCAATGGCGACGTGCTCGTCGCCGAGACGAACGCGCCGCCAAAGCCCGAGGACAACAAGGGGATCAAGGGTTGGTTCTTCAAGTACTTCCAGAAGAAGGCCGGCGCCGCCGTGCCGAGCGCGAACCGGATCTCGCTGCTGCGGGACGTCGACGGGGACGGCGTTGCGGAGACGCGGTCCGCATTTCTCACCGGTCTCGACTCGCCGTTCGGGATGGCCCTGGTGGGAAGCGATCTCTACGTGGCGAACAGCGACGCGGTGGTGCGCTTTCCCTACGTGTCCGGCGCGATGCGGATCACCGCGCCTGCTGCGCTGGTGGTCGCGCTGCCAGCAGGGCCCATCAACCATCACTGGACGAAGAATCTCGTCGCATCGCCCGACGGCAGCCGGCTGTTCGCGACCGTCGGCTCCAACAGCAACGTGGGTGAGAACGGGATCGCCGCCGAGGAAGGACGCGCCGCAATCTGGGAGGTCGACCCGAAGACGGGCGCGCACCGGATCGTTGCGTCGGGGCTTCGCAATCCGGTGGGGATGGCGTGGGAGCCGGAGACGGGCGCGCTCTGGGTATCGGTGAACGAGCGCGACGAGCTCGGGAGCGACCTCGTGCCGGACTACATGACGGCTGTCCGCGACGGCGCGTTCTACGGATGGCCGTACAGCTACTATGGCCAACACGTGGACGATCGTGTGAAGCCGCAACGTCCGGATCTGGTCGCGACGGCAATTCCGCCCGATTATGCGCTTGGTCCGCACACGGCATCGCTCGGGTTGACATCCGCCCAGGGCGCGACATTGCCACAGGCGTTCGCACGGGGAATGTTCGTCGGGCAACACGGCTCGTGGAATCGCAAGCCTCGGAGCGGCTACCGCGTGATCTTCGTCCCGTTTGTCGCGGGAAGACCCTCCGGCATGCCGCTCGACGTGCTGACGGGCTTCCTGAACGACGAGGGGGAGGCGATGGGCCGGCCGGTCGGCGTGGTGATCGATCGGCGGGGTGCCTTACTGGTCGCGGACGATGTCGGGAACACCGTGTGGCGGGTGAGTACAGATCGGTTGCCTCCTTCGTCTCGGTAAGGCGTGCGCTCACTCGTCCGACGGCACGCGCGCGCATCTGGCGTTCGCCCTCCTCTCCCCTGGCGCCTCGCTCGCGCCGTGCTCGTCGCGTCCTGCGTGCTCGCCGGCATCGTGCCTGGCCTGCGGGCGCAAGACAGCGCGTCACGCATGCCCGTACGCGCGTTGTCGGCGGCAGATTCCGGCGATCTGTCGCTCGCGCAAACGAAAGTCGACGTCAATCCCGTGGCGCGAGACGAGGAGATCCGACGGCGCCTGCAGCGCGTTCTCGAGGCGACGACGTGGTTCGCGTCGCCGCGCGTTCGAGTCGAATCGGGAGTAGTGTTTCTCGACGGCCGGGCGTCCACCGACCCGCTCAAGACATGGGCGGGCGATCTCGCGCGAAATACGCAGGACGTCGTCGCGGTCGTGAACCGGATGAAGGTTCCCACGCCGTCGATCTGGGACTTCGGGCCCGCGGCGCGTGGGCTCGTGACACTGTGGCGCGACGTGATCGGCGCACTGCCGTCGTTGGCCTTCGGAGCCATCGTCCTCGTGCTGTCGCTGGGCGCGGCCCTGCTGACGATCCGCGTCGCGCGTCGGGTGCTCGAACCCCGCCTCCCCATCAAGCTGCTGCGAACGGTCATCGTGCGCGCGCTCGGTACGCTCGTGCTCCTCGTCGGCGTCTACGTGATCCTGCGCGTGATGGGGCTGACCCAACTGGCGCTCACCCTCGTTGGCGGAACGGGGCTGCTCGGGCTCGCTGTCGGAATTGCGTTCCGCGACATCACCGAGAATTTTCTCGCGAGCCTCTTCCTCAGCATCCAGCGTCCGTTCGAACCGGCGGACCTCATCGAAGTCGCCGGCGTGACCGGGTACGTCCAGCAGTTGAACATGCGCACGACGGTCATGATGAATCTCGACGGCAACGTCGTCCAGATCCCGAATGCGACCGTGTACAAGAGCAACATCAGAAATTACACGACCAACTGTAACCGTCGGGAAGTGTTCGACATCGGCATCGGCTATGACGACGCCATCGCCGAGGCGCAGGAGATCGCGCGTCGCGTCCTTGCGGCGCATCCGGCGGTGCTCGACGATCCAGAGCCCTCGGTGCTCGTCGATAGTCTGGGCGAATCGACCGTCAACCTTCGGGTGTATTTCTGGCTCGACGGTCGCGAGAACAGCTGGTTGAAGGTTCGTTCATCGGTGATCCGACTGGTGAAGCGCGAATTCCAGGCGAACGGCATCTCGATGCCGGATGCGGCGCGCGAGATCATCTTTCCGAAGGGTGTTCCAGTTACGCAGCAGCCGGACGTGGATCCGCGCGGCGACCTTTCGCCCGGTCCCGAGACCGATCAGGAGATCGTGTCGACGAAGGCTGAGGGCGGACTCCATAGCGAGGCCTCGATGATCGAAGAGCAGGCGCGTCAATCGCGGAAGGTCGGCGAGACGAACCTGCTCGAGCCCACCTCAGGCGCGACGGCGGCGAGCGCCACCGCGAGCGGTGCCGCTGGTGACACGAAGTGATGCCTCGTTGCATCGCATACTCGGAGCGCGAGCGAAGCGATGGTATGTGCATTGAACTGAGGCACACGCGGCGATCGTCCCTGGAGAGATTCTGCGTGGCCACGAACCGTGACCACGCGACAGTTTTACGTGACCGTCGTCGCCCTTTACGGTGCACCACATCTCCAACGATACTCCGGACCCGATCCCGTTTGATCCGCCGCGCAACCGCGACGACCCAGGCACCCAGAAGGGCGCGCAGCAGCACGCCGGGGGAATGCAGGGCCCGAAAACGCGAGCGAAGCTGCTCGAGCAGCTTCATGGTGGCGACGCCAAACCTGCCCGACCTGCGCGCTCGGCCGGCGCTCATTCCCACGACACTCTCGGCGAGAGCCGCCTCTTCGAGCAGCGCGAGCAGCACGACGAGGCCGAGAAAAACAGCGAGAAGAATCGCCTGGATCGCGAGATTCGCGAGCACGGGCATAACCGGGACAACTTCCAGGTCGAGGGTGGGTCGGCTTCCTTGCGGGCCGAGCGACGGGATCACATCAATCCGACCGAGCCGGATGCGCCGACGCCCGGTGGCCAGATGCCGACGCCGCCCACTCGCGTTCCGGGGGTTGGTGGGTCCTAGGCCGGCCCAGCGACGGACGTGCAAGTGATTCAACGCCTGCGAGCACGATGGAGGCAGTGGCGGTCGAGCCTGTGGTTCGTGCCGGCCGGCATGACACTCGGGGCGTTCGTCGGCGCGCTGGGCATGATTCAGCTCTCGGCGTTCGTGCCGCGCGAGATGTTGATCCGCTTCCCGCGACTGTTCGGCGCCGACGCGCAAAGCTCGCGCAGCATGTTGTCCACGATTGCCGGCTCGATGGCGACGATCGCCGGCGTCACGTTCTCGATCACGGTCGTGGCCGTGGCGCAGGCGTCCACGCAGTACACGTCGCGCATCCTCCGCAATTTTCTGAGTGATCGACCCAGTCAAGTCGTGCTCGGGATGCTGGCCGGCACGTTCGTGTATTGCCTGGTTCTCATTCGAACGATCCGTGGCGACGCGGATCTGCTGTTCATTCCCGGGCTCGGTGTCCTCGTCGCGTTCGTCCTCGCCATTCTGTCGATCGGCTTCCTTGTCTATTTCATCCATCATATCGCGGAGTCACTGCAGGCATCGCACGTGTTGGCGCGCGTGCGTCGGGAGACCGTCGCGGTCATCGATCGCCTGTATCCGGACACTCTCGCGGAGAGTGTGACGCACTCCACGACGACCAGGGACGCAGCTGCGCTGCACTGGCGCTGGACGAACGCGCCGGCCTCAGGCTACTTGCAGCAAGTTGATGGCGATGCGCTCGCGGCCTGGGCGTGTCAGCGCAACGCGGTCGTGCGTCTGGACTATCGCATCGGCGATTACATCGTCGATGGTACGCCGCTACTCGCCACGGCCTCGCGCGATCCGGTCGTCACGGGTCACATCCCGTCGGGAGACTCGCCCGACGCCGAGAGGCCGCTGATCGATGCGTGTACCATCGGCGCGTATCGCACCATCGACGACGACGCCTCGTTCGGCATTCAGCAGGTCATCGACATTGCGAACAAGGCGTTGTCCCCCGGCATCAACGACGCGACGACCGCCGTGACCGCAATTGACACGCTCTGCGCGATACTCATTCGGCTCGGCTCGCGCTGCACAAACCGGCCGGCGCGGATCGTCGACGGCGTGGAGCGCGTGATCCTGGCCGAGCACTCCTACGAGGAGTTCGTGAGCATCGGCCTGGATCAGCTGCGACGCAACGCCAGTGCCGACGTCGGCGTCTCGGTTCACTTGCTAAGCGTAATTGCGCGCATCATCGCCGCCACGCCGTGCGAGTCGCGGCGCAGGCTGCTTCTCGCACGCGCGGACCTCCTTCGGGAAGCGTCGAGCCGTCGCGTCGCGGTCGCAGCGGACGGCTTGGCCATCGACGCGGCGCACGCACAAGCGTGC
>JAJAYP010000087.1 GCA_026786185.1 Gemmatimonadaceae bacterium | reverse complement strand
CTGTCCACCACGGCCTCCGTGCTTGCCGCCGCCGCCCTGTCCACCAGCGCCCTGTCCAGCTCCGCCACCGGGCTTGCCGCCACCGCCCTGTCCGCCGCCACCAGCTGACTTACCGCCGCCGCCCTGTTTGCCGTCAGCCATGCCGCCGTCACCCATACCGCCGCCAGAGCCGCCTTGCCCACCCTTGTGATCCGCCATCTTTCGCTTCCTCCTCAGGAGAAGGACTGCGCAGCTCGCACCGGCCGGATGTCGGCGACGAGCGCACGCGCGTTGGTTGCATCCGTCGTACCACGACGACGTGAACCAGACTGAACATCATCTCGGACGCTCGGCGCACGGTACAGCTAGTTGCCGAGCGAGGCCCAGACGATGATGAGCGCGAGAGTCAGCATGCCGACTGCGGGAAGTGATTTCTTCAACGGGTCGTGTACCTTCACGTGCATCGCGAGTGCTCCCAGCATCAGCACGGACAGGAGGAGCGCTGCGGGGAGCACGAGAGCCGAAATCCACAGTCCGGCGATGAACGAGATGGCCACCCCGATCTTGAGCGCCCCGATCACCCAGGTGAACCACGCGGGAAGTCCGTATGCCTGGAACTCTTCGCGCATCGAGTGGGCTTCACCACCACGATAGGGCGTGCCCTGACTGAACCGAAGCAGCCAGACGTTCAACAGGCCGAGTGCCGCGACGATCTGACAGATGGCGAGGATGGTTCCCATTCGTGTTCCGCCTATCGATGGTGAGGATGTCGTTCCGGATCACGTCGGAGTCTACGACCACCAGGAGAGAATGCAACTCGCCACGACCGCGGCTCTCGTCATCTCGAGCGCGTCATTCGCCTGGTACGGCATCGGCTGCCTGGTATCGGAGCAGATGGTGCCGGAGTTCGAGCGATACCGACTCGGCAAGTTCCGTACGATCACCGGAGTGTTGCAGGTGGCGGCGAGCATCGGGTTGATCGCGGGCTACTTCTACCGTCCACTCCTGCTGGTATCGGCAGCAGGTCTGGCGACGATGATGTTTCTTGCGGTGCTTGTTCGGCTGAGAATCCGGGATCCATTGTACCTGGCGATACCAGCGCTCGTGCTATTCTGCATCAATGCGTTCATCGTATGGTCGACGGTCTCGGCGCGGGCGTGATGATCAGCATTGATTGATTCGACTTCGCGGCGACACTGAACGGATAGCGCACGAACGAGTCGACCTGACAGGCCAGTAGACGGGGCTTGCGCGAGCGTATATACATAACGTATATTCCCTTGTGCGCTTCATCTGGAATCCGGAGAAGCGCGAGCGGAACTTCGTCGAGAGAGGCTTTGATTTCGCCTTCGCGACGCTCGCGTTTGCCGGGCCGACTCTCGAGCGCATCGACTCGCGCCAGGACTACGGTGAGGTACGACGGATTGCTCTCGGAATTGCCGACGCAATCCCGCTCACCATCGTCTTCACCGACCGGGCTGAGGCTGGCGAAGTCGTGCGTCGCATCATTTCGGCCCGAGTGAGTAGTCGCCGTGAGCGCCAAGCGTACCGCAAAGTCTTCCCGCTCCAAGGCTAGCTCCCCGGTACGGAGCCAGGGGCGTGCCAACCTTTCGCGCCTGCGCCGGCTCACCGACGCGCAGATCGCGCGGACGTCGCCGGACGAACTCCGGAATCTGCCCGATGATTTCTGGCGCGATGCGGTGCCGGTGATTCCCGCCACGAAGGTGCCGATTTCCTTGCGCGTTGATGCCGATGTACTCGAGTTCTTCAGGGAGTCTGGCCCCCGCTATCAGTCGCGCATGAATGCAGTGTTGCGCTCGTACATGGAACGCGCGTCGAAACTGCTGACCAGCCGCGGCAAGCGGCGCGGAATCGCCTGACGGAGCTAGCGCCTGCCGACCGACGGCCGTTCGGTTATTGACGTGGGCACATACGTGACGTGACTTGCGCATGAGGGAGGTTCACGGTTCACGGTTCACGGCCGAGCTGACAGCTTCAAGTTGTGAGCGTCAGAAGTAAGTGACTGCACGCGTTGCGACAGCGCGCTGCACTCGGGGGAAGCTGCACCAAACGCTGACTGGGATCGCGACTTGCGGGCGTCGCCGGGATGAGCCGCCTCCCGTTGGTCATCGGTGCCCTGCTCAAGCTCGGTCTAGTCGGTACGCTCGCCACACCACTCGTGGCGCCGCAGCTTGCCGCGCAGCCGCCAACTCCGGCTGCCACTCCAGCTCCCGCAGCAGCCGGCGCCATCGTTCCTTCCGCCTCCCTGCGAGTGCGGGGCGAGCAGTGGGATTGGTTCGGCAGCGACCCTGCGGGAAGCTATGGGTTCGTCGGCGCCCTTCTCCGCGTCGGACTCTCGCAGGCACGGCCAACGACATCGTGGAACATCGAGCTGGCGGCGCCAGCTCTGCTCGGACTGCCTAACGACGCGATCGCGCCCCCGCCGCGCGGGCAGCTCGGACTCGGCGGGACGTACTACGCCGCGAATGACCAGGCGGGCCCGCCCGCTTCCGTGTTCGTCAAGCAGGCGTGGGTGCGCCTCGGCCGGCCGCCATCGCGCGGCGGGCATGCGCTGCGAGTGGGGCGCTTCGAGTTCGCCGATGGATCGGAGATGACACCGCGCGCCGCAACGCTCGCGGCGCTCAAGCGTGATCGCGTCGCGCACCGACTCCTCGGTACATTCGGATGGTCGCACGTTGGACGCTCGCTCGACGGTGCGCAGTACTCGTTCGACATACCGGGACGAGTGAACGTGACCGCGCTCGGCGCATTACCCACCCGCGGTGTCTTCGACGTGAGGGGAATGAGCTCCCTCGACGTGCGCGTCGGCTATGCAGCGGCGACCAAGGCGTTCGCGTGGGATGGCGGGAGCGGCGAGTGGCGCCTGTTCGCCCTCGCGTATCAGGATGGCCGCACGGTTGTGAAGACGGACAATCGCCTGCTTGCCACGCGACAGGCGGACGTCGAAGATGTTCGCGTCGGCACACTGGGCGCACACTATCTGAACGTCATGCGAACGCCGGCGGGCGAGGTCGATCTCCTTCTGTGGGGAGCGGTGCAGGGCGGAGACTGGGGAGAACTGACGCAACGCAGCAGCGCCGGTGCGGCGGAGATCGGATTCCAGCCTGGAAGCACTCGGCCGCCGGGTTCCATAAGGGTGCAGCCCTGGATCCGCGCGGGGTACTTTCGCGGATCGGGAGACGACGATCCGACGGACGCGCGCAACCGCACGTTCTTCCAGGTCCTCCCGACGCCGCGCATCTACGCACGGATGCCGTTCTACAACCTGATGAACCTGGAGGACGTGTTCGGCAGTCTCTCGCTACGCGCTGCGCGCGTCACGCTCCGCGCTGAAGTACATGAACTGCGTCTCGCCAAGTCGGCAGATCTCTGGTATCAGGGTGGAGGAGCGTTCGAGCCGCAGACGTTCGGCTATGCGGGACGTCCGAGCGGGGGAAGTCGGGGGCTCGCGACGCTGGTGGACGTAGGCGCGGACGTGCGTCTCGGTGCGCTGACACTCTCGGCATTCGCGGCGAACGCCAGCGAGCGCGCTGTCATCAGGAATCTCTTTCCCGGCGGAGCAGGGCGTCTCTTGTATCTGGAAGCGGAGATTCGTCGCCCATGATCGCCGGTGGTGTGCGAGTGTGCGGTCGATGAACGGCCGAGCAGCGCTGGCCCTCGTCGGCGCGGTCTCGCTCGGACTACTGGTGGGCATCGGTGCATTCACCTTCACGTACGCGCGTGGCGCATCGTACCTCACCAACGATCCGGCGGCGTGCGCCAACTGCCACGTCATGCAGGAGCACTTCGACGCGTGGAACAAGTCGAGTCACCGGGCGGTGGCGACGTGCAACGACTGTCACACGCCGCACAACCTCGTGAACAAGTACCTCACGAAGGCGAACAACGGATTCTGGCACTCGTTCTATTTCACGACGGGGAACTACCCGGATCCGCTGCGCATCACGCCGCGCAACCACCGAGTCACGGAAGCGACCTGCCGCTACTGCCATCAGGCGATCGTCGATGTCATCGACCCGCAGGTGGCGCACCGCGACGGTTCGCGAACGCCGGTGAGCGTCGCCAGTATCGCGGGCGCGCCGAGCAACGGGAAGTCGGCGCCTCACGTCAGCACCAACGACAACGCGCTGTCGTGCATTCGCTGCCACCAGTATGTCGGTCACTGGGTGCGGTGACGACGGGGCGCCTACGCGCCTGAACGTCACCGAGTACTCGCTTCACGTCAGCTGTTCACCGGATTCAGAGTCACCGATCACCGCGGAGCACATCGCATGACGACCCCACCGCCCGAACGAGTGAACAAGGCGCACCGTCGCTGGAGCACCGGCACCCTCGCCATCGTGGCGGCAGTGACTGCTGTCGCGTCGGTGCTCGTCGCCGTGCTGCTCACCACGATCGTGCGCCGGCAGGACGAGGCGCGCAACCCGTTCTTTCGCGTCGTCGCGATCAGCGACACTACCGAAGATCCGGCGATCTGGGGAAAGAACTTTCCGCAGCAGTATGATGGCTACCTGCGCACCGTGGATCAGGTGCGCACCAGATACGGCGGAAGCGAGGCGGAGCCGCGCACGCCGACGTCGGCCGACCCACGTTCCATCGTCGCGCAGTCGCGACTTGCTTCGGACCCGCGCCTGATCGAGTTCTGGAAAGGATACGCTTTCTCCAAGGATTTCCGGGAGGAACGTGGCCACGCCTTCATGCTCGATGATCAGGAGTTCACCGGGCGACAACAGGCCGCGAAGCAGCCTGGCACGTGTCTTCACTGTCACGGCTCGATGGTGGTCCCCTACATGCGCGCTGGAAATGGGGACTTGACCAAGGGGTTCGAGGTGCTCAACCCGATGCCGTACGCAAAGGCGCGCGAGCAGGTGAAGCATCCGGTGTCATGCATCGACTGCCACAACCCCAGCACGATGGCGCTGCGCGTCACGCGACCCGGCTTCACCGAGGGGATTCGCGTGCTCAAGGCGAGCCAGGGTGTCAAGGACGCGGCGAGCTATGACCCCAACACCATGGCGACGCGCCAGGAAATGCGAACGTTCGTGTGCGCACAGTGTCACGTGGAGTACCACTTCAAGGGGCCGGAGAAGCGGCTCGTGTATCCGTGGGCGAAGGGACTCACGGTGGACAGCATTCTCGCCTACTACGACTCCACGAAGCATTCGGACTGGACGCACGCGGTGAGCGGTGCGAAGGTGCTCAAGGCGCAGCATCCGGAGTACGAGCTCTACAGCCAAGGGATTCACGCGCGCGCCGGCGTTGCCTGTGCCGACTGCCACATGCCGTACGAGCGTGTAGGCGCGCAGAAGATCTCGGATCATCACGTGCGGAGCCCGGTGCTCAACATCAACCGTGCGTGCCAGACGTGCCACAAGGTATCCGAGGAGGAGCTGAAGGGGCGCGTGGAAGCGAGCCAGAGCCGCACGTACGAGCTGCGCAACGTCGCGCTCGACGCGGTGCTGCAGTTGACGCGCGGCATCGCCACCGTGGTGGCGCGCGACAGCAGCGATGCGCGGCTGACGAAGGCGCGCGACTTCCAGCGGCGCGCACAGTTCTTCACCGACTTCGTGGAGGCGGAGAACTCGATGGGGTTCCACGCGCCGCACGAGGCGGCGCGAATTATAGGGGGGGGGCTCGAATATGAACCTCAGGGAGAGATAGCGCTAAGTGGGGCCCAGGTACCCCCACCCCCAGCGCTGG
>JAJAYP010000086.1 GCA_026786185.1 Gemmatimonadaceae bacterium | reverse complement strand
GGGGGGGGCGGATCAGCTTCGCGCCGACCAGCGCGAGTTGCGTGAAGCGCGAGCCGAGCGATCCATACGGGAGGCGGGCGACGAGTCCGCCACGACGACCGCCGCATCCAGGTCGAGGGACGCCGGTCGCGACACCGGAGAATAACTCGCCCTTCACGAAATCTTAATGCGCCGAGGGTACCACATAGTGTGACGCAGGATACTTTCCATCTCGTCAGCGGTGTGTCCCGTCCCCCAGCCAACGGAAGGATTACGCGGACATGTTCAATAATCTCATCGAGTCCAAGCCGACGAAGCAGAAGACCACGGGTGGCCTGATCTTCAGTGGCGTCGTGCACGCCATTCTGATCACGGGCGCCGTGTACGGCACGCTCCAGGCAAAGGAAGAACTGGACAAGCCGAAGCAGGAGAAGGTGGAGTTCGTCGAGATGAAGAAGAAGGACGAGCCGCCTCCGCCGAAGGAAGAGCCCAAGCCGATCCCCAAGGAGTTGGTGGCCGCGCCGCCACCGCCCAAGGGCTTCCAGGTCCTGACGGCGCCGATCAAGGTGCCGGACGTGCTGCCGGACATCGACCTGTCCAAGAAGGTCACCGATGAAGCGGACTTCTCGGGCAAGGGCGTCGCGGGCGGTAGAGACAAGGGCGTCATCGGCGGAACGGCGCCGGTCAACACCGATCAGCCGTATTTCGAGTTCCAGGTCGAGAAGCAGGTCCAGACCGCGTCGGGCTCCCCGCAGCCGCGCTATCCGGACATGCTCAAGTCGGCGAACATCGAGGGAGAAGTGCTGGCGCAGTTCGTGGTCGACACCACGGGCCGGGCCGAGATGGGCACGTTCAAGGTGCTGAAGTCCAGCCACGACGGCTTCACGCAGTCCGTCCGGAACGTGTTGCCCAACATGCGGTTCTACGCCGCCGAGATCGGCGGTCGCAAGGTCAAGCAGATGGTCCAGCAGCCCTTCACGTTCGCGCTCACCAAGTAGAAACAGAAGCGACCTACCTCGGGAGAATGCCTCATGGATATGTCACTGATGGGCCTCTGGAACCAGATGGGAATGTTCGCCAAGGGTGTCGTCGTCACGATGGCGCTCATGTCCATCTACTCCCTCACCGTCATGGTGCAGAAGTGGTGGAGCCTCCGCATTGCGCAGAAGGAGACGCGCAAGTTCGCGCCGGAGTTCTCGCAGTTTCTCGAGGAGGACAACCTCACCGAGGCGATCAAGCTGGCGGAGAGCTACAAGAAGTCGCACGTCGCCCTCGTGCTCGGTGGCGCACTCGGTGAGGTGAAGCCGCTCATTCAGGACGGGTCGGTGACGGTGTCCGACATCAACTCGGCGGAGCGCGCAGTCGAGCGCAACATGCTGCTCGAGATCACGAACCTGAAGCGCGGCCTGGCCGTGCTGGCGACGGTCGGCGCCACGGCGCCCTTCGTCGGGCTGCTCGGCACCACGGTCGGCATCATCAACGCCTTCACGGGCATGGCGGCATCCGGTTCCGGCGGTCTCGCCTCCATCGGCGCGGGCATCGCCGAGGCGCTTGGCACGACGGCGTTCGGTCTGCTCGTTGCGATTCCCGCGGTGTGGGGCTACAACTACTTCCAGACGAAGATCGACAACCTCACGGCCGAGATGACGTACGTCTCCAAGGAGATGATCGACTACCTCATCAAGGGCGTGTCGGGCGAGTTCGGCCGGTCGCGCTTCACCCGCGAGTTCAACGCATCGTCGGGCGCCAACTCGCCGATCGCCAACTGACCGTCCGTCTTCCCTGAGGAGGTCGTTCGATGAATGCCAGCAGCAGCAGTGGTGGAGGAATCAAGGCGGAGCCGAACGTGACGCCCATGATCGACGTCATGCTCGTGCTGCTCATCATCTTCATGGTGGTCACGCCAGCGCTCCTCGCCGGGTTCAACGCGGTTCCGCCGCAGGGGCAGAATCTCAAGGACCATCCCGAGGACGAGGAGAACGATCAGGTGCTGGGCATCGATCGCGATGGCAACTACTACCTCAACAAGAAGCCGATCTCGAAGGATGCGATCGAGGGCGAGATCAAGCGCATCTACGACGTGCGTACCACGGACAAGGTGATGTACCTGAAGGCTGACAAGGACATCGAGTATTCCAAGGTCGTGGACGCCACGGACATGGCGAGCAAGAACGGGGTGCGTGTCGTGGGCCTCATCAGCGATCAGAAGCCGGGCACGACGAGCACCGTGGTCGGTGACTCGAAAGCACCCGGCTCGGTAACGGGAGGGCCACCATAATGGCGTTTTCTTCTGGTGGCAGCGGCGGTCTGACGAACGAGATCAACGTTACGCCCATGATCGACGTGTTGCTGGTGCTTCTCATCATCTTCATGGCCGCGATCCCGAGCATGCGGAAGTCGGTGGACGTGCAGTTGCCCGATCCCACCCCGTCGCTCGCGCCCGCGAATGCGCAGTCGAATCAGATCGTGCTCGAAGTCAGTCCCGACGGGTATTCGATCAATTCGGAGAAGGTGGACGAAGCGAACCTGGGACGCCGACTCAAGGAGATCTACGAGCCTCGGCCCGAAAAGATCATCTTCGTGAAGGGTGATCCCAAGGTGAAGTACGAAAAGGTTGTGCACGCGATGGATGTGTCGCGTGGGGCCGGGGTCAAGGTCATCGGCGTTCCGCCCAAGGACACGCCGGGCGCCGGGCAGTAACGCGCGGTCGCCGGCGGTTCATCCGGCACGCGGAGTCGATACGGCGGACGAACCTTTCCAGGCTCGTCCGCCGTATAACGTTGCGGCCTGGCGGTCGCGCATTGGTCCACGTCGCATCAGGAGTTCATGAGCGCGCACGAGAACCGCACCACGCACGATCCACCGGACCCCGACTCGCGACCGCGGTACCGCGTACCGCTCGGCCTGCCTCGCCGGGACGACGGCCGTCGAGCGAGCATGATCATCTCCATCGCAGTGCACCTGCTGATCGTTGCATTGCTCGTGGTTCCGCTCGTCGTGGCCGACACGGTGATCGCGCGCATCGAGCAAGGGGCAGGGGGAGCGGGACCGGCAGGCGGCGGTGGCGGCGGACGTCGCGGAACCGGAGGCGCCACCGTCGAGACGTTGCGATACGTGCGCCTTGCTCCGGACCCGGTGCCGACGCCGACATCGCTCCCCGCAGTGCCGCCGCCCGTACCCGTGCCGAATCCCAGGGTCGAGCCGGTCGTTCCGAAGCCGGTGGAAACTGCGCCACCGCCGCGTGTGCCGGAGCAGAGCGTCCGTCCGGCTCCGCAGGCACAGGTCGCTGTTGTGCCTGGCGTCGGTGGAGGCAGTGGCGCTGACGGGTCGGCGGGTGCGGGGCCGGGCAGTGGCGGCGGTGTGGGTGCGGGCGTGGGAACGGGGCGCGGCAATGCGATCGGTCCCGGCACCGGCGGCGGGAGTCAAGCGAACTTCCCGCCGCAGCCGATCGAGTTTTTTCTTCCGCCGCTCCCGCCGCCATCGAGCGTGCGCGGCTTTCGTTTCATCGCCGAGTTCGATGTGGATTCCACCGGACGGGTGTTGGACGTCAAGTTCACGGAGACGCGCGACGGTGGATACAACCGGCGCATCGCGAGCGTGTTGCGCTCGATGCGCTTCCGTCCCGGCACGCGTCCGGACGGAACGCCGCTGCGCATGAAGGCGCAAGTCGGATACGACTTCTAGCTCGTCGTGCGTGCGGCGTCGGCCCGCCGTGATTTCACCGGCTGCGGTCTAGCGATCCCCACTGCGCATCCCTACATTCTGCCAGATTGCCACGAAAAAAAACGCCGTCGGCCTTTGCCGTCGACGTCCTTCCCGCTTTTTCCGCGTTCTGCATGAGCAGCTCGGCCCGTCCGACCGACGCCACGCCGCAATCCGACGCTGAGTCGACGTCGGGCTTCGTGAAGGCGATGTCCCTCACCGATGCGACGATGCTCGTCGCCGGTTCGATGATTGGGTCCGGCATCTTCATCACGTCCGCCAGCATCGCGCGCGGCGTTCCGTCGCCGATGTGGCTCGTGCTCGCCTGGGTGCTCTCGAGCGTGATGACCGTGCTCGGCGCGCTCGCGTACGGTGAGCTCGCCGCCATGTACCCCAAGGCGGGTGGGCAGTACGTGTTCCTGCGGGAATCCATGGGCTCGCTCATGGGATTCCTCTATGGATGGACGTTCTTCGCCGTTATCCAGACCGGGACGATCGCCGCGGTCGCCGTGGCGTTCGGACGATTCTTCGGGGTCCTGGTGCCGGGCATCAGCCCCGACTTCTTCACCTGGTTCCCGCGCGGTGACGTGTGCATCGTCGCGCTGGGGTGCACCGATCCGGCGAACGCCATCACGCTCGGGCTCAATCCGCAGCGACTGGTGGGCCTGTTGAGCATCGCCGTCCTCACGTGGATCAATCTGCGTGGCGTTCGCGAGGGCAAGATGGTGCAGACGACGTTGACCGTCGTGAAGACCGGCGCGCTCGCGTTGCTGATCCTGCTCGGCCTGACCCTCGGCCGGAACGCCGACGCCATCGCCGCCAACTTCACCGCCGGGAACTTCAGCGGCGAGTGGACCCTGACGTATACGCTGGTCGTCGCGTTCGGCGCCGCGATGGTCGGGTCGCTCTTCTCGAGCGATGCGTGGAACGGCGTGACGTTCGCAGCGGCCGAGGTCAAGAACCCATCGCGCAATCTTCCGCTCGCGCTGCTGATGGGCACCGGTATGGTGTGTATTCTCTATATCGCCGCCAACTTCGCATATCTCAGCGTCCTGCCGTTCGACGGGGTCGCCGGTGGCGCTTCGGTCGTCGAGCGCGGGATTCGGCACGCCACCCAGGACCGTGTCGCGACGGCCGTCGCCGAAACGATCTTCGGCGTGAGCGCGGCCGCGATCATGGCCGTCGCCATCCTCATCTCCACGTTCGGCTGCAACAACGGACTCATCCTCTCGGGCTCGCGAGTCCTGTACGCCATGTCTCGGGATGGCCTGTTCTTCAAGCGCGCCGGAACGCTCAATGCCAATCGGGTGCCCGCTTTCGCATTGATCGTGCAGTCGGTCTGGACGGCGTTTCTCTGCCTGTCGGGCACGTACAACCAGTTGCTCAACTACGTCATCTTCGCCGCGTTGCTCTTCTACGTCTTCACCACGGCAGGCCTCTTCATCCTGCGCGCGAAGCGGCCCGACATCGTTCGTCCGTACCGGGCATTCGGCTATCCGTTCCTGCCGCTCCTCTACATCGTGTTGTGCTGCGGCGTCATGGTGCTGCTCCTGCTGTCACCCACGACGCGCACCGAAGCGGTATCCGGCCTCGTGCTGGTCCTCATCGGCATTCCCGTGTTCTACCTCTGGCGCCGCGCAGAGCGCCCCGCCGCCGCCCAGGCCTGATCTGCCGGCGGTTTTCCGCACTCCCCCATTCAACGCATCATGACGCAGACGCAGTCATCACTCCTGACCGTCGTTATCGGAGCGAGCGCGCTCGCCCTGATTTTCGCCGTGTTCCTCGCGCGCTGGGTGCTCGCGCGGGGCCGCGGCACGCCGGAGATGCAGAAGATCTCCAACGCCATTCAACAGGGCGCCGAGGCATACCTCGCGCGCCAGTACAAGACGATCGGCATGCTGTCGCTGGTCGTGGCTGCGATGCTGGGCATCGGCTACGGCTTCTTCCGCCACACCACCGAGTTCGATCCCGTTCAGGATTCCGGGACCTATGCGCTGTACGTCACTGCGTCGTTCCTGCTCGGAGCGCTGAGTTCGGGTGTGGCGGGCTATGTCGGCATGTGGGTGTCGATCCGGACGAACATCCGGGTCGCCGCTGCCGCTATGACGTCACTGAACGACGCCTTGCAGACCGCCCTTCGCGGCGGTGCGGTATCGGGGCTGTTCACCGTCGCGATGAGCCTGCTCGGCGTGGGCGGACTCTTCGCCGCGCTGTCGGCCATGGCGCCGGCGGGGGTCTCGCAGGCGGAGTGGGCGCAGGACATCCCGTTCCTCATCGTCGGGTACGGGTTCGGCGCGTCGTTCGTCGCGCTGTTCGCGCAGCTCGGTGGCGGCATCTACACGAAGGCGGCCGACGTGGGCGCCGATCTGGTAGGCAAGGTCGAGGCGGGCATACCGGAAGACGACCCACGCAACCCGGCGGTGATCGCCGACCTGGTGGGTGACAATGTCGGCGACTGTGCGGGCCGCGGCGCCGACCTGTTCGAGAGCACGGCGGCGGAGAACATCGGTGCGATGATTCTCGGCGTGCTGCTCTTCAAGTCGTTCGGGATCAACGGCATCCTGTTTCCGCTCGTCATCATGGCGCTCGGCCTCATCTGCTCCATCGTCGGAGTGCTGGTGGTGAAGACGAAGGAAGATGCCGACCCGATGAAGGCGCTCAACTTCGGTTACTACGTCACCGCTGCCCTCGTGACGGTGGTGTTCTTCTTTGCCAGCAGGACGCTGCTCCAGGTGGCCGACGCCCCGGACGCGTGGTGGCACTACTTCTTCTGCGGCGTGATCGGCATCGTGACGTCGATCCTGTTCGTGTTCATCACGCAGTACTACACCGAGTATCGCTACCGCCCGGTGCTCAGCATCGCCGAGGCGAGCCAGACCGGACCGGCGACGAACATCATCGCCGGGCTCGCCGTCGGGATGGAATCCACCGTACTGCCAGTCATCACGATCGGTATCGCCATCATCTCCAGCTACTCGCTTGGGCAATCGAGCGGCCTCGTGAATGACGCGGGCGTCGCGATCGGTGGACTCTTCGGGACCGCCGTCGCGACGATGGGGATGTTGGGCACCGCGGGCTACATTCTCGCGATGGACGTGTTCGGACCCATCACCGACAACGCCGGCGGCATCGTGGAGATGTCGCGCCAGCCGGAGTCGGTGCGCGACAAGACGGACCGGCTGGACTCGGTGGGCAACACCACGAAGGCGTTGACGAAGGGCTACGCGATCGGCTCCGCAGCGCTGGCCGCCTTCCTGTTGTTCTCGGCGTACCTCGACGAGGTGCGGAACCTGACCGGCCAGACGTTGCGCGTCGATCTGTCCAAGCCCGTGGTGTTCGTGGCCGGACTCATGGGCGCCATGCTGGTGTTCTGGTTCTCCTCGCTCGCGATGACGGCGGTGCGCAAGGCGGCGTCGTCGGTGATCACCGAGGTGCGCCGACAGTTTCGCGAGCGCCCCGGCATCATGCAGGGCACGGAAGAACCGGATTATGCGGCCTGCGTCGACATCGTCACGGTGGGCGCGCTGAAGGCGATGATTCTGCCAGGTGCGCTCGTTGTGCTGTTCCCCATCGTCATCGGCGTGGTGTTCAAGCGATTCGGCGGACCGGGCGAGTACATGGGGGCCGAGTCCGTTGCGGCGCTGCTCATGGTCGCCACGATCACCGGTATCCTGATGGCGGGATTCCTGAACAACGGCGGTGGTGCCTGGGACAACGCGAAGAAGTACATCGAGACGGGTGCGTACGGCGGCAAGCGCAGCGAGGCGCACAAGGCCGCGGTGGTCGGTGACACGGTCGGCGATCCGTTCAAGGACACCGCTGGACCGTCGCTCCATGTCCTGATCAAGCTCTTGGCGACGATCACGCTCGTGCTCGCGCCGCTGTTCATCTGACACGCCAATAGAGTCCAGCGGATGAAATCGCTCTTCGCTCGCAAGCCGATCGCGGTCCTTCAGGAAGACCCCAACGGACTCAAGCGAGTTCTCGGAGCGGGCGATCTCGTGATGCTCGCGATCGGCGCCGTGATCGGCGCGGGCATCTTCGGCGCCATCGGGACCGCCGCGGCCGGACAGATCGATGCGGCGGGAACGGTCATTCGCCAGCCGGCGGGGCCCGCGCTCGTCTTCTCTTTTCTGCTGCTCGGCGGCGTCTGCGCGCTCGCGGCGCTGTGCTATGCCGAGCTCGCGTCGATGATTCCGCAGGCAGGGAGCGCGTACGCGTACTGCTACGCGACGCTCGGCGAGCTCGTGGCGTGGATCATCGGTTGGGACCTCATCCTCGAGTACGCGGTCGGCAACGTGGCCGTGGCGATCTCCTGGGGCGACTACTTCAAGACGTTGACGGGTGGGTTCCTCCACCTGCCCGTGTGGCTCACCACCGGGTACCGCACGGCGCTCCTCAGCGCGGACCCCGGCGTGCACGGCCTGCTGGCGACTGCCCCGAGGGTCGCCGGCATTCCGATTCTCGTGAACGTTCCCGCAGCGGCGATCGTGCTGCTGGTGACGCTCGTCCTGTTGCGCGGCGCGAAGGAAAGCTCGCGTGCCAACAATGTCATGGTCGCCGTCAAGCTGCTGGCGCTCGGCTTGTTCATCGCCGCCGGGCTCACGAAGATCAACCCGGCGAACTACACGCCGTTCGCGCCCGGCGGGTTCACGGGCATCCACAACGGCGCCGCCATCGTGTTCTTCGCGTACATTGGCTTCGATGCCATCTCGACGGCGGCGGAGGAGACGAAGAATCCGCAGCGCAACCTCCCGATCGGCATTTTAGGCGGATTGGCGATCTGCACGATCATCTACGTGGTCGTCGGGTTCGTCCTGACGGGCATGGTGAGCTACAAGGAGCTGGACCCCAGCGTCCATGCCGATCCGCTCGCCTACGCGCTCCAGAGCACGGGCATGCAAGGCGCGGCTTGGCTCGTCGCGCTCGGCGCGGTGTTCTCCATGACGGCGGTGCTCCTCGTCTTCCAGTACGGCCAGCCTCGTATCTTCTACGCGATGGCACGGGACGGCCTGCTGCCGAAGTTCGCCGGCCGGGTGCATGCACGCACTCGCGTTCCGTACGTGACGACGATCATTACCGGCGTGCTCGTGGCCGCGTGGTCACTCATCGGCGACGCGGGCGAGACGTATGATCTCACGAACATCGGGACGCTATTCGCCTTCGCGCTCGTCTGCGTCGGCGTTCTCGTGCTGCGGCATACCGATCCCGATCGTCCGCGTCCGTTCCGTGTGCCCTTCGTGTGGCCGGTGTGTCTCGGCGGCGCGGCGGCCTGCCTGTTCGTGATGAAGGGGTTGCCCCCCCAGGCCTGGGTGCGATTCGGCTGGTGGCTGGCGATCGGCATCGCGCTGTATTTCGTATACGGCTTCCGTAACTCCGTGCTGCGCCGGAGCGCGGCAGCGTCCTCCCCTTAATCGCTGACTCGATGACTGGAGTGGCAGCTGATACACCCGCCCCGTCCGCACCACGCCGAGGTCTCGGTCGAATTTCGCAGACGCAGTGGATCGTCATCTCGATGGTCCTCGGCATCCTGATCGGGTATCTCTTTCCCGATCGGCCCGAGGGCACCGGCGGATTTCAGGCGTCGGATCTCCAGGTCCTGTCCACTGTCTTCCTGCGCATGATCAAGTCGCTGATCGTGCCGCTGCTGTTCGCGACGCTCGTGGTGGGCATCGCTGGCCACGGCGACGACATGAAGCGCGTGGGGAAGCTGGCGTTCCGATCGATCGTGTACTTCGAGGTCGTGACGACGCTGGCGCTGGTCGTCGGCCTGGTGGCCGTGAATCTCGTCAAGCCCGGGCGCGGTGTGAACCTCGCCGCAGCGACGTCGGAGGCGGGTGCCGAGTTCGCCAAGACGAAGACGACCTTTGCCGGCGTGATCGAGCACACGGTGCCGCAGAGCTTCTTTGAGGCGGCGGCGAATAACGAGGTCCTGCAGATCGTCTTCTTCGCCATCATCTTCGCGGTGGCGCTTTCACAGGTCCAGGGACCCGCCAAGGCGTTCATGCTTTCCTTCTGCGAGAGCCTGAGCGAGGTGATGTTCAAGTTCGTCGGCATCGTGATGAAGTTCGCGCCGTTCGGTATTGGGGGCGCGATCGCCGTCACGGTGGGGCGAAGCGGGCTCGGCGTGCTGAAGAACCTGGGCGTGCTCGTGCTCACCCTCTACGGCGCGCTGATCTTCTTCGTGCTGTTCGTGCTGCTGCCCATCGCCATCATCTTCAAGGTGCCGCTGCGCCGTTTCTGGGAAAAGACGAAGGAGCCCTGGCTCATCGCCTTCACGACCGCGTCGTCCGAGGCAGCGCTGCCGTTGGCGCTCCAGAACATGGAGAAGCTCGGCGTGCCACGGCGCATCGTGTCGTTCGTCCTGCCCACCGGCTACTCGTTCAATCTCGACGGCAGCACGCTGTATCTGGCCCTGGCATCCGTGTTCGTCGCGCAGGCGGCGGGGATCGACATGCCGATCTCGACGCAGATTCTCATGATGCTCACGCTGATGCTCACGAGCAAAGGCGTGGCGGCGGTCCCGCGCGCGTCGCTCGTCATCCTGTCGGGCGCGCTGGCCCAGTTCGGCCTGCCGCTCGAGGGAGTTGCCGTCATCCTGGGCGTCGATGCGTTGATGGACATGGCGCGCACGTCCATCAATCTCGTCGGCAATTGCCTTGCGACCGTCGTGATGGCGCGTTGGGAAGGGTCGTTCGACACGCCGGGATCGGATATGCCAGTCACCGATTCGCTCGCGGGTGCTCCGCTCAGCATGCCGGTGATTCGGGAGGGCGGGGATCGGCCGTTCGGCGCCTGACGCCTTGCGTGCTCCGAGTGTCGAGCACCCGGAGCACGCGCAACATGTGAGTGGCAAGCGGAGGCGCCCGCCATGTGCGGCTAGCCTCCGACGGCTCCCACATGCCGCAGTGCCCCTCGCACGGCGCCGCGTGCTGCGTCCACCTCGCTCGCATTCAACAGTGCGCCTGGCACCGCGCTCCTGAGCCGCTGCTCGAGTCGCTTCCGGAGTGTGGTGCCCTTCGTGAGCATGCCACCGGTGAACGCGACCGGTGTCGCGGCGCGCTCATCACCGAACAGCTGCCGCGCGAGCGCCCGGACATGCAGCACGAGTTCCTCGACGGCAAGGCTGATCAACGCGTTCGCGCGCAGGTCTCCGGTGTCGGCCACGCTGGTCACCACCGGCGCGAGCGTCGCGAGCAACGCCGGCGTCGCCTGCGCCGCCCATGCGACGAGTTGCTGTGGCTCGTTCACCTGCGCGGCAGTGAGCACGGCGCCGATGAGGGCGGTATCGGGCTCCCGTCCGTCCGCCGACGCCGTGACGATGCTGAGGGCGCGGCGACCGATCCACGCACCGCTCCCTTCGTCACCCATGACCGGCCCCCAGCCGCCACACCGGGCGATCGCTCCTGCCGGGCCGCGCCCGAAGGCCGCCGAGCCGGTCCCGCTGATCAGGAGCACGCCCGGGCCATCGCCGAATGCGTCGTCGAGCGCGATGGCGAAGTCGGGATGCACGACCGTATCATCCGCGAGCTCACGCGCGACCAGGGCTTGCCAGAGCGCGTCGCGCTCCGTCTCCCGACCCGCACCCGCCACGCCGACGCACAGCACCTTGGGCACCACGTGTGTCATCCCGCACGACGCGAGCGCGTCGCCGACGGCGGCGGCGATCACGTCGGCGGAATGTTCCGACTGCCCGGGACGCACTGCGCTGCCCGGCCCGACGGCGTCGCCCAGTTGCGCACCGAGCGAGTCGGCGACGATGACGCGCGTCTTCGAGCCGCCGCCATCGACGCCGACCACGATGAACGTCATGAGGTGCGCGACGGGTTGCTCTTCGCCAACGACGTGAGCGGATCGTAAGCTGGCATGGGGTGGGTCAAGCTGGACAGGATGCCCACCAGCAGCGTGATCGAGGTGCCGATGAGGACGTACCACGGCCATGCGATTCTGCCGAACGGCGCGAGCGTATCGGCCAGGGAGGGGACCGCGGCCGAGATCGGCTTCGCGAAGACGATGAATGCCATCGTCGCGATGGCGATGGACATGCCGAGGATCGCGTCGCGCTGGAGCGCGCGCCGCCAGAAGATGCCGAGCGCAAATCCGCCGAGCAGGCCTCCGTACGTGAACGACGCGATACCCAGCGCGACGACGACGACCGGTGTCTTGGTGTCCTGTGGAAAGAGCAGCGCGCCGAGCGTGAGCACGACGCCCCAGATGAGCGCGAATCGCCGACCCATCTTGAGCGTTTCCGGATCATCCGCCGACCGCTTGCTGAGAGGCAGGTAGATGTCGTGCGTCGTGGCCGCGGCGAGCGAGTTGATCGCGCCGGAATGTGTGCTCATCGTCGCGGCGACGATGGCGGCGACGATCAGTCCCACCAACCCCGCCGGCATCTGTTCGAGAATGAAGGTCGGGAAGATGGTGTCCGTGGGTGTGAAGACCCGACCGCGGTAGAACACCCACAGCCCCAGTCCGATGGACAGGAAGAGGAAGAACTGGCAGATGACCACGAAGCCCGACCCGATGATCGCCCGCTGCGCGTGCTTGAGCGAGCGCGACGTCATCAGTCGCTGTACGATCAGCTGATCGGTGCCGTGCGACGCCATGGCCAGGAACGCTCCACCGATCAACCCTGCCCAGATCGTGTGCGGGCGGTCGAGTCCAATGTAGGTATCGATCACCCTCGTTTTCCCCGCCGCCGACGCGGTGTCCCAGATCGTCGACCAGCCGCCCGGCACGAGCCGGCCGAGGATGAATACCGCGGCGAGCCCGCCGCTGATGTAGATCGACGCCTGCAGAAGCTCTGTCCACACCACCGCCTTCATGCCGCCCTTGTACGTGTAGAGCACGGTCAGGAAGCCGAGGATGAGGACGGCGAACGGCATCACGAGCGCCTTGTTCTCCACCGAGGGTCCGATGATCAGCGCCACCGGGATCGCGGTGGCGAAGACGCGCACCGAGTCGGCGAGACCACGGGTCACCATGAAGATGATCGAAGCGAAACGTCGCGTGGCAAGACCGAATCGTGTCTCGAGCAACGCATATGCCGTGACGAGCTGGCCCTGGAAGTAGCGGGGGAGGAGCACGGCGGCCACGACGAATCGGCCGATGATGTATCCGGCGACGATCTGCAGGAAACCGAGGTCGCCGATGCCGGGGGCGCCGCCGTACGCGAGCCCCGGCGTGCTGATGAAGGTCAGTGCGCTCGTCTCACTCGCGACGATCGAGAACATGACCGCCCACCAGGGGATCGCTCCGTCCGCGACGAAGTAGTCCTTGGCATCCCGCTGTCGGCGCCCGACGTACAGCCCGAGCGCCGTGGTGCCGGCGAGGTACAGCACGAGCACGATCGCATCGAGCGTGGTAAACCGGGGCATGCGCTTCCTCTATTCCACGACGTAGGCTTCCATGGCGAAATACTCGGCGAGTCCCAGCTTGTCGAGCAGGTTGGCCGTGTCCTTGTTGCGCGCATCGACGCGCTGCCAGAATTCGCGATCGTCCTGACCGGGGAAGGGTGCCGAGTCCTTCTGCGACTGATGCTTGAAGATCGCCTGGATCTTCAGCCGCAGTTCCTCCTGCGACATCGGGACCAGCCACGTCGCATCGGTGACGTCCCACTCCTGCCATGCACCGCGATAGAGCCACACTTCCGGATGCGGAAAGGTGATCTCCTTCAGGGCGAGGTCGATCGCTTCCTTGCACATGCGATGCGTACCGTGCGGATCGGACAGGTCGCCGGCGACGAAGATGATCTCGGGCTGGTACTCGTTGAGCAGGTCTCGCACGATGGCGACGTCGGACGGACCGATGGGATCCTTCTTCACCTGACCCGTCTGATAGAAGGGGAGGTTGAGGAATCGCGCGTTCGCGCTCGTCAGCCCCATCACCTCGATCCCGGCCACGGCCTCGCTTTCCCGGATGATGCGCTTGATGTCCTGGATTTCCTCGATGTCGACATCGCCCGCCTCCTTGCTCGTGAGGAATGCGTTGATCCGGTCGGCCAGGGCATTGACCATCTTGCCGCCGATCCCGCTCTCCGTCGACAGCCGGCGCAGGAAGTCCACGTAGCGGCGCACGTCGTGGTCGAAGACGGCGATGTTGCCGCTCGTCATGTACGCGACCAGCATCTCGTTGCCGTTCTGCACGAACTTGCGCAGGATGCCGCCCATCGAGATCACGTCGTCGTCGGGGTGCGGCGAAAAGCAGATCGTGCGGCGGTGCGTCGGCAACTTGCTCTTGCCGCGGATCTTCGCGCCGAGTGCGTTGAACACTTCGCCATTCACCGCGCCCGGCGATCCGCGAGCCGCGACCAGCGACGACATGCCGTGCTCGGCGTAGTTGCGCTCGGTCAGCTTGAGAATGGCATAGCCGGTCCGTTGTGACAGCCAGACCACGGCGCGCAGCATGAGGTCGGGAGTCCAGTCCACCTCGTCGATCAGCCACGGGGTCGCGATCCGCGTGAGCGCCGCGCCCGCTGCCTTGTCGACGTAGAACGTCGTGTCCGGATGGCGCTGCAGGAACGTCGCGGCCACCGACAGGCTGATCTCGCCCTCGACCGCGCGCCGCACGATGGCGGCCTTGTGTTCGCCGGTGGCGAGAATGGCGATCTCCCGCGCCTCCATGATCGTCGCGACACCCATCGTCACTGCTTCCTTCGGGACGAACTCCTCACCGAAGAAATCCGCCGCCGCGTCCCGCCGCGTCACGGCATCCAGATGCACGACACGCGTTCGGCTCTCCACGCCGGATCCCGGCTCGTTGAAGCCGATATGCCCGGTCTTGCCGACGCCGAGGATCTGGAAGTCGATTCCGCCCGCGCGCGCGATCTGTTGTTCGTACTCCGCGCACATCGCGTCCACGACGTCGCGCGACACGTTGCCGCGCGGAATGTGGACGGAATCGGGACGCACGTCGACGTGAGAGAACAGGTTCTCCCACATGAACCGATGGTATGAGTGGATCGTGTCCGTCGCCATCGGAAAGTACTCATCGAGATTGAACGTCACGACATTGGCGAAGCTCAATCCCTCCTCGCGGTGCATTCGGATCAGCTCCCGATAGACGCCGATCGGCGTCGAACCGGTAGCCAGTCCGAGGACGGCCGCCTTGCCGGCCGCGTTCCGCTCGCGGATCACGGTGGCGATACGTGTCGCGACGAGACGGGCGAGATCCTCATGCTCGTCGACCACCACGGTGCGCATGCGCTCGAGGTTGGTCGCGAGCGGCGTCGCATGCACACGCGAAGGCCCGCGAATCGCACTGCGATCGCGGGCCTCGTGCCCGGCGCCGACGTCCGTGTGGGCGCCAGTGACCGGTCCCGTCATGTCGGTCGAGTGCTCAGGCCGAGAACGAGCTTCCGCAACCGCACCCGCCGGTCGCCTTCGGATTCTTGAAGGTGAAGCCGGATCCCTGCATGGACGACGTGTAATCGATCACGACACCGCCGATGTACTGCGCCGAGAACGGGTCGACGAAGATGCGATACTCTCCCTGTTCCACGACGAGGTCGTCTTCCGCCGCGGCATCCTCGATGAGGAGGCCGTACTTGAACCCGCTGCAACCGCCGGGCTGCACACTCACGCGCAGCCCACCGATCGCGGGATCGACACCTTCCTGCGACATGAACTTCTTGACCTCTTCGCCCGCAACGGGCGTGACGGTCATCAGGACTTCTAACTGATTGGTGGTACTCACAGGACCTCCAGTGTGTAGCGCAAGCCTCACGACCGCGCGGTCATCCACTACCTACCTATATACCCGGCAGCGAGCGAAGGTTCAAGCGTTGCGCTTGCCGGAGCGACGCCGCGCACTCGAGAAGTACTGCCTGCCGCGACCCGGTTCCCGCCCACTCCTTAATTGACTACGGCCGGCTTCACGACGTCACGCTGTCCACGCTCGCTCGCATCCTCCTCTCGGAATGCCTTCGCGATCCAACCGAAGGCCAGCGCGGCCACGATCAGCATGATGGCCCCGGTGAGGTATTCGCCGAAGATCAGCTTGCCGATGCCGAACAGCGAGGCGTACACGGCGACAATGCCGGCCAGCCAGTTGGTCCAGGCCAGTGCGCCCCCCGGGATGGATTCTCGCCCGTACCCCAGCTTCTCCGAGATGCGCCGCCATCCCGGACCGCCAGGACGCACCCGCTGGTAGAACGACTCCAGCTTGCTGTCGGGCTCGGGCGAGGTGAGGTACGTCACCGAGACCCAGATGATGGTGCTGGAGACCACGGTGATCAGCATCACCCACGCGTCGGTACGCAGGTCGCCGGCGGGGAATCGGCCGCGCATCCCGACGATCGCCAGCAGCGAGATCACGAAGGACGCGATCATCGCGCTGATCTCGCTCCACGCGTTGATACGCCACCAGTACCAGCGCAGGATGAGCACGAGGCCCGTTCCCGACCCGAGGGCCAGCAGGAACTTCCACGCGCCTTCCACCGTGTCGAGTTGCATGGTGACGAAGATCGACGCGAGGAACAGGAAGACCGTCGCCCAGCGAGACACCGACACGTAGTGCTTGTCACTCGCCGACTTGTTGACGAACCGCTTGTAGAAGTCGTTGACGAGATACGACGCCCCCCAGTTGAGCTGTGTCCCGACCGTGGACATGTATGCGGCGGCCATGCCGGCCATCATGAAGCCCGCCCACGGGGTCGGCAGCAGGTCGACGAACGCCTGAACGAACGCCGCTTCCCGATCCTGCGTGGGCCCGATGCCGTTGGGATAGAGCAACACCGTGCAGAGACCGGTGATGATCCAGGGCCACGGGCGAATGGCGTAGTGCGCCACCTGGAAGAACAGCGTCGCCAGCACGCCATCGCGCTCCGTTTTCGCCGAGAAGATGCGCTGCGCGATGTAGCCGCCGCCGCCCGGTTCGGCCCCGGGATACCAGGCGGCCCACCATTGCACCGACAGGAACACGAACAGCGCGAGCAGGGGCATCCACGCGTAGGCCGCAAGGCCACTCGTCGTCCAGCTCACGGGGAGCACGGAGATCGCAGCGTCGGCGCTGCCGAACTTCGTCGCCAGCCCGGCCTTGAGTGCGTCGCTGCCGCCCACCGCGCGCACGGCGAAGACGGCGAGCACGATGACGGCGGCCATCTTGATGACGAACTGCACGAGGTCGGTCCAGAGCACGGCCCACATGCCGGCGCCGGCCGAATACGCCACGGTGATGACGAAGCAGATGCCGACGGCGATGATCTCGCCGGAGACGGTCACGCCCGCGACGTCGATGTCGCGGAGTCCGAGCGAGATCGTCAGGATCTTGATCATCGCGCGCGTGACCCAGCCAAGGATGATCAGGTTGATGGGTATGGCGAGGTAGAGCGCCCGGAATCCGCGAAGCGCCGCCGCCGGCCGGCCGCTATACCGCAACTCGGCGAACTCCACGTCCGTCATGACACCGGCACGCCGCCACAGTCGGGCGAAGAAGAACACGGTGAGCATTCCGCTCATCAGCATGTTCCACCACAGCCAGTTGCCCGCGACGCCGTGCGCGGCGACCAGGCCCGTCACCACCAGCGGCGTGTCGGCGGCGAACGTCGTCGCCACCATGCTCGCCCCGGCCAGCCACCAGGGCACGTTGCGCCCGGAGAGGAAGTACTCCTCGATGTTCTCGCCGCCCTTCTTCGTGAAGTACAGGCCGATCCCCATCGACAGCGCGAAATAGGCGACGACGATGGTCCAGTCGATTGCCGAGAGATTCATGGACGCGAAGTGGAAGAAGGAGAGGCCGGTGCCGCCTGCGCCTCGATGGCCTGCACGGTCGCCGGAAAGAGTGCACGCATGGCCGCGTCGGCCACGGCGACGCGAACTGGTGCGATCCTGCTGTGCTCCCGCGTCGGATTCACGCGGTTCGTGAGGAGCATAACGTACAGGTCGTGCTGCGGCGCAATCCAGAGTGAGGTGCCGGTGTAGCCGGTGTGCCCGAACGCGGGGCGCCTGATGAAGTGGCCGCCGGAGCTGCTCGCCGCCGGCGTATCCCACCCGAGCGCACGGCTGGAGAACAGGGAGTCCGCGACCGTGGTGAAGGCGCGGATCGTGGAGGCGGAGGCGAGTCGCGCCCCATCCAGTACTCCATCATTCAAGTAGGCGCGGGCGAAGCGGTCGAGGTCATGCGCGGTGCTGAACAGTCCCGCGTGCGCGGAGATGCCGCCGAGGGCGGCGGCATTCTCGTCATGCACCTCGCCACGCAGGTGTCGTCCGCGCCATGGATCCTGCTCGGTCGGCGCGATCCGCGGCAGCAGCGCCGCGGCCGGGCGATACCGCGTGTCGACCATCCCCAGCGGCTCGAACACGTGGCGCGCGAGGTAGACGTCCAACGTCTCGCCACTCACTCGCTCGATGATCTGCCCCAGCAGGATCGCGCCGATGTCGCTGTACACCATTCGCGTCCCCGGCAGCGTATCCAGCGGCGTCTGAAAGAAGAGCCGCCGGATGGAATCCGGCGAGACGTTGAGCTTGAAATACTGCTTGAATGCCGGCAGCCCCGACTGATGCGTGATGAGGTGTCGAACGGTGACGCGCTCCTTGAACCTGCCAGTCCACTCCGGCAGGTACCGCTGCACGGGCGCGTCGAGGCTGACGGTGCCGCGCTCGACCAGTTGCATCATCGCCGACGTCATCCCCACGACCTTCGTCAGGGATGCGAGGTCCCAGAGGGTTCCTGCATCGGGAGCGGGAGAGGGCGCCCAGTCGATATGTCCTGCGGTGACGCTCACCAGTGGGCCGGAGCGCGTCCCGATCACCGCGATCGCTCCCGGAAAGGCGCTGTCCGCAACGGCCCGATCGAGAATCGACTGGATCGCGCCGTGCAACTTGACGTGCAAGGGCGCCGCTGGCCGAACTGGCTCATCCGGCGCCGGCACGGCAGCTTGCACGACGTCCGGCACCACGGCACCGGCCGTACCTGTGCACGCGATGAGTGCGGCCGCGAGCAACGACGAGAGCAGCAGACGAGGAGACACATGATGCATCATCGGTTGGACATGACCTGGGTGGGGGCGGCGATCCGCGCGAGTGCAGCGGCGTATGTGCTCGCGGCCTGTGCCGTCGGGATACCGACGACGACGACTCGTGGCGACGGGACGACGGCCGTGCGGATTCGGCCGGGCATCAGCGTGCTGCTGACCGACAGTCTCGGACTGGTGCGTGGTCGGCGCGTCGGGTTGCTCACCAATCAGACGGGCATCGACGAACATGGTGTCTCGGACATCGAACGCTTGCGTGGCGACGCCGCGCGTGCTGCCGGCGTCCGCCTCGTGACACTGTTCTCCCCGGAGCACGGCATCCGGGGAATGGAAGACCGGGAGAATCTCGCCAGCGGGATCGACGCACAGAGTGGGCTCACCGTGCATTCGCTGTACACGAACACGACCATCGCGCCACCCGACAGCACATTGCGCGACGTCGACGTGCTGGTCGTCGACCTGCAGGATATCGGCACGCGCACGTGGACATACGTCGGCTCCATGCTGTATGCGATGCGCGCCGCGGCGCGCCGCCAGATTCCGATCGTCGTGCTCGACCGCCCGAACCCGCTGGGCGGCATGGCCGTGAACGGTCCGTTGCTGGATCCCGCGTTGGCGAATCCGAACGAGCACACCGCCACGAGGCCCGGCCGTGCCTACGCATTATATCCCGCGCCACTGCGGCACGGAATGACGATGGGAGAGCTCGCGCGCTTCTTCAATGCTCGACTGGAAATCGGGGCCAGGCTGACGGTCGTGCCGATGGAGGGGTGGCGGCGCGCCATGTGGTACGACGAGACGGGTCTGCCGTGGGTGCGGCCCTCACCGAATCTGCCCACGCTGGCGAGCGCGACGACGTATCCGTCGCTCGTCCCATTCGAGGCCACCAACGTGAGTGTGGGTCGCGGGACACCCGATGCGTTCCAGCGCTTCGGCGCTCCCTGGATGCGCGCCGATACCGTTGTTCGAATGCTCGAGGACCGACGCCTTCCCGGTGTCCGCTTCGAGCGAAGCGACTTCACGCCGCTCGCCCCCACGGACGGGAAGTACGCGGGCCGGCGAATTCCCGGCGTGCGCATCGTGCTGACCGATCGCGACCGATTCGACGCCGGGCGGACGAGCGCTGCGGTGCTGTGGGCGCTCGGTCGCACCTCCCCGGACTCGATGATCGTACGGGCGAGCGCGTTCGACGATCGCTTCGGTCGTCCCGCGATGCGGACGGCGTTGCTGCTGGGCGAAAATCCCGATGTCGTCGTGGCGCGCGATGCCGACGCGGTGGCGACGTGGACGCGCGACCTGGCGCCCCATCGCCTGTATCGCTGACATCGAGCGCTGCTGACGCGCTGGCGAACGCGGCGGCGCGCATGTCTCTTGCACTGAGCACGCCTGTCCGAGTCTCCGCATTCGAATCACGACCGAGGAATCATTTCAACATGATAGCATCCGTGAAGGTCCCGTTGCTCGCGCTCGCGCTTGCCGTCACGACGGCGTGCGGCCCACGTCAGGTCGAGGTGCGCACCGCGCCCACGACGAGCAGCGCCGAGCAGTCCGTCCAGATCACGAACAACCTGAGCCAGGCCGTGAATGTGTATGTCACGGCAACAGGGAGCGGTGAGATCTTCTTGCGGCAGATCCCGGCGAACACGGTGGAGAAGGTGCCGGTGCAGGGCGTGTCGGGCGGAACCAACGTCACGTTCAAGGCGGTGACCGTCGACGGAGCGCGCACGTACCAGAGCAGAAGTGTGGCGCTCACCGGACTGTTCGTCTGGGGAGTGCCCTGACACGATCGCGGTCGCGTCGCCGTACGCTGGTTGCTGGACGCTTGCACCCCGAATAGCTTGAACGGGTCGGAGCCCGCGCTCCGGCCCGTTCCCGTTTCGCCCACCGCCATCGCCACCGCCGCTCGACCGTGCGGCCGCGGGATTTCCATGCGCCACGGAGCCGCATGAAGCTTCTGCCCGATTGGATCACAAACGGTTATCTGCGACTCATCGACCCGGTGGCGAACTGGTTGGTGAAACGAGGGGTGCACCCGAACACGATCACGATCGTGGGGACGCTCTGCACCGTGATCGGCGGCGTCATCTACGGCACGGGGCACATCCGGACAGGTGGATTCTTCCTGGGGATCACCGCCCTGTTCGATGTCCTGGACGGGACGGTTGCGCGCCGATCCAACAAGAGCTCCATGTTCGGCGCGTTTCTCGATTCCACACTGGATCGGCTGGCAGACGGGTTCGTCCTCGGTGGATTGGCCGTCTTCTATGCCACCAGCCAGATCCACGGCAGCGTGCCGCTCATGATCACCGCGCTGCTGGGTCTCGTCGGTGCGTTCCTCACGTCCTACACACGGGCCCGCGCCGAGTCACTGGGACTCAACGCGAAGGTTGGTTTGTTGCAGCGTCCCGAGCGCGTCGTGCTCCTGTCGGCGCCGCAGGCGCTGTTCGGTCTGGTGCTCGATGGGTGGGTGCTCGCCATCATTGTCGTCATTCTGGCGGCGACGGCATGGATCACGGTGATTCAGCGCGTCGCCTACGTGTACACTGCCACTACGCGAGCGGATGCCGCGGAAGCGCGCACCGAAAGCGAAGTGCGCCCCGGTTTCTGGTCGCGCAGCCGCACCCCGCGGCCCATGCTCAAAGGAGAATAAGTTCGTGAAAGGTTCCGCCAAGGACGCACCATCGGTTCCCAAGCCCGCCACTGGTCGGCTCGGCATCATCACGCCCGGACTCGGCGCCGTCGCCACCACGTTCATGGCCGGCGTAGAGAGCATTCGTCAGGGACGCAGCAAGCCGATCGGCTCGCTCACGCAGATGGCGACGATCCGCCTGGGCAAACGCACGGAGAATCGGTCACCGCTGATCAAGGACTTCGTACCGCTCGCCGAGTTGAAGGACATCGTGTTCGGCGCCTGGGATCCGATTGCCGATGACGCCTACACCGCTGCCAAGAAGGCCGGCGTGCTCGAAGAACGGGACCTCGAACCGCTGAAGGACTTCCTCTCGGCCATCAAGCCGATGTCCGCCGTGTTCGAGAACAAGTACGTCACGCGCATCAACGGCAAGAACGTCAAGAAGGGAAAGACCAAGCGCGATCTCGCCGAGCAGCTTCGCCAGGACATCCGCGATTTCAAGGCGAAGAACAAGTGCGACCGCGTCGTCATCGTCTGGTGTGCGTCCACGGAGATTTTCATCAAGCCCGGCCCGCAGCACGCGACGCTCGAGCAGTTCGAGCGGGCGATGGAGAACAACGACGAAGCGATCGCCCCGTCGATGCTCTATGCGTACGCGGCGATCATGGAAGGCGTCGCGTTCTGCAACGGCGCGCCGAATCTGTCCGTCGACCTGCCGGCGCTGGTGCAGCTGGCCACCGAGCGCGGCGTGCCGATTTCCGGCAAGGATTTCAAGACGGGCCAGACCTGGATGAAGACGATCATCGCGCCCGGCCTCAAGGCGCGCATGCTCGGCCTGGCCGGCTGGTATTCGACGAACATCCTCGGCAACCGCGACGGTGAAGTGCTCGACGATCCGGCGTCGTTCAAGACGAAGGAGGAGTCGAAGCTTTCCGTGCTGCACACCATCCTGCAGCCGGAGAAGTATCCCGACCTGTACAAGGATTTCACGCATGTCGTCCGGATCAACTATTACCCTCCGCGCGGCGACAACAAGGAAGGGTGGGACAACATCGACATCGTCGGGTGGATGGGCTACCCGATGCAGATCAAGGTGAACTTCCTCTGTCGCGACTCCATCCTGGCCGCGCCCCTCGTGCTCGACCTGGCGTTGTTCAGCGACTTCGCGCAACGCGCCGGCATGAAGGGCATCCAGGAATGGCTCTCGTTCTACTACAAGAGCCCCATGAGCGCCGCCGGGCTCCAGCCGGAGCACGATCTCTTCATCCAGCAGACGAAGCTCAAGAACACGCTGCGTCATCTCATGGGCGAGGAGCAGATCACGCACCTGGGGCTGGAGTACTACCAGTCGTGAGTCGCTCGGCCGCGCGGTTCGCCGCCGTGTTCGCGGGAAGCCTGGCGCTCCTCGTGGGCGCGAGCTGCGGACCGCCGCGCCGTCCCGAGCTCCGACAAGGCTCGAAAAGCTACCTGTTCACCATCACCTCCGACCCCATCCCCCCCCGCGCGCGCGAGGACGTGATCTACACCATCACGGTGAAGGATCGCGACACCAAGCAGCCCATCGATGCGGGCGAGGGGCGCATCTTCGCGAATACGCGAGATGGTGCGCGCACCTACGACGGCTTCGTGAAGGCGCCCGGCGTCGGCGTCTATTCCGCGCGGCTCAACTACGTCACGTCGAGGCAGTGGGCCGTCGGCATCCAGTTTCATAGCGATTCCCTCAAGCCGCTCGAGAAAACCGAGTGGATGCAGGACGTGCTCCTCGAGCGGAGCGGGACCCCGTAACATGCGCCATTTCTATCGTAGTCAGACCCTGCCAGCCGACGTCCTCGTCGTCGCGGATCGCTTCTTTCCCGAACTCGGGTTGAGTCTTGTCTCGTCCGCCCCGCGTGCGCGTGCGTTCAGCGGTGCGCTCGGCGCACTCAAGCTCATCGTGAAAGCGGAAGGCGGCCATTACACCTTCGTCGAGGTCAGTACCGACCAGATGGGTGAGAGTCGCCTGGATCGCAACGTCAAGAAATTCTTCGTCGCGCTCCACCGCGCCGACGACCCGTTGCACGCCATCGACGCATCGTACTGATGGGCGGGTCGGCCAAGTCGCGCGGCGCTGAACGAACGGGCGTGCGGGGTGCCCGTCCCGCCGCCGAGAGGGACAGCGGGGGTGCGGCGGGGCTCACGCGCAAACAGCGGCTCGAGCTCTACTACTGGATGCGGCTCACCCGATCGCTCGAGGAGCGGCTGGTGAACCTCTACCGCCAGACCAGGGTCGTGGGTGGATTGTTTCACTCCCTCGGCCAGGAGGCCGATGCGGTGGGGAGCGCGTACGCGTTGCAGCGGGGCGACATCCTCTCGCCACTGATTCGAAATCTCGGGTCCATGCTCGTGAAGGGTGCGACCCCGGTCGAGATCCTCAAGCAGTACATGGCCCGCGGCGACTCGCCAACTCGTGGGCGCGAACTGAATATCCACTTCGGTGACACCGAGCGCGGTTTCATCGGGCAGATCTCGCCCCTCGGCGACATGGTGCCGGTGATGGCGGGCGTGACCCTCAGCTTCAAGATGCGCGGAGAAGCACGTGTGGGTCTGGTGTACGTCGGCGACGGAGCGACGTCGACCGGCGCGTTTCACGAGGGCATCAACTTCGCCGCGGTGCAGCGGTGTCCACTGGTCGTCGTGATCGAGAACAACGGGTACGCGTACTCGACGCCGACGGTGAAGCAGAGTCTCGTGAAGCAGTTCGCCGACAAGGCGATCGGCTACGGCATTCCCGGCGAGACGGCCGATGGCAACGACGTCGTGGCAACCTACGAGGCGACGAAGCGTGCCGTCGATCGCGCACGCCGGGGCGAGGGCACCTCGATCGTCGAGCTGATGACGTTCCGCCGGAAGGGCCACGCCGAGCACGATAACCAGTCATATGTGCCGCCAGGCGAGCTCGAACGGTGGGCGGCTGAGAATGACCCGATCGACCGCTACGTCGCGCGCCTGTCGTCGGAAGGCGTGCCGACAGACGAGCTCCAGGCGATCGATGCGAGGATTCAGCGCGAGATCGACGAGGCGACCGACGCTGCCGAGGCGTCCGGCGTGCCCCAGCCGCTCGACGCGCTCACGGGGATCTACGCCGATCCGCCGTCGGAGCGACCGCTCTGGTTTCGCGAGGGCGGGGCGGCGGTCGTGCAATCGAGCGAGCGGCCGTCCAGCTGGGGGACGTTCGATGCGCCGGCGAAGGGTGCGGACTGATGCCTGAGATCACCTATCTCGAGGCGATTCGCGAGGCGTTGTTCGAGGAGATGGACCGCGATCCGAATGTCTTCATGATCGGAGAGGACATCGGCGGCTTCGGAGGCGCGTTCAAGGTCACCGAGGGCCTGCAGGCGAAATTCGGCGATGCCCGCGTCATCGATTCGCCCATCTCGGAGATCGGCATCGTCGGCGCCGCGGCGGGGGCGGCGCATATGGGCATGCGGCCGGTGGTCGAGATGCAGTTCATCGACTTCATCGCGAATGCCTACGACATGCTGACCAACTACGTCGCGACGGCGCGCTATCGCGCCTTCCTTCCCACCCCGATGGTGGTACGCGGCCCGAGCGGTGGTTACGTGCGTGGCGGACCATTCCACTCGCAGAATCCGGAAGCGGGGTTCATCCACACACCGGGACTGAAGGTGGTGTATCCGAGCACGGCGGCCGACGCGAAAGGCCTCATGAAGGCCGCCATTCGGGATGACGACTGTGTGCTGTTTTTCGAGCACAAGTACCTGTATCGCCGTATCAAGGGCGAGATGCCGTCGGGCGATGTCGTCGTGCCGATCGGCAAGGCGCGAATCGCTCGCGAGGGTACCGATCTGTCCATCATCACGTATGCGGCGACCGTCTACAAGGCGCTCGAGGCGGCTGAGCAACTCGAGCGCGAGGACGGACTGCACGTCGAGGTGCTGGATCTGCGCACGCTCGCTCCGCTCGACGATGACGCGATCTTCGCCACGGTGAAGAAGACGAACCGCGTCCTCATCGTCCACGAAGACACTCGCACGGGCGGCATCGCCGGAGAGCTGACGGCGCGAATCAGCGAAAGCTGCTTCGAGTGGCTCGACGCGCCCATCCTGCGCGTCACCGCGCACGATGTTCCGCTCCCCTACGCGCCGTCGCTCGAGGATTTCGTCCTCCCGCAGACGCCGGACATCGTGCTGGCGGCCCGCCGCCTGGCGGCGTACTGAGGTGCGCGACACCGACAATCTGGGCTCGACGGGCTCCGGGGAGACGAGCGAGGGGGTTTGGCCTTATCTTGGAGTGGGCTGTCTGACCGCGGTGAGCGGGATGATGGCGTTCGGCGTGATCGCCGTGTTGCTCGCGAAGGGCGTGGGATGGGCCGGCAACTGCGCGGCGGATGTGCAGACCGGCGCGCCGTGCAACTGGCTGACGTTCTGGCTTCGAGGCGCCGTGGTGGGGCTCATCGTCGTCCCGACCTTTGTCATCTGGCGGATGCGGAAGGCGCGCACCGCACACAAGAACTCCGAGTGAGAGGCTATCGCAGTGGCTCGCGTTGACGTCATCATGCCCCAGATGGGTGAATCCATCGCCGAGGGGACGCTGTCGAAATGGTTGAAGAAGGTCGGCGACGAGGTCAAGCGCGACGAGCCGATCTTCGAGATCTCGACCGATAAGGTCGACGCCGAGATACCCGCGCCGTCGGCGGGCGTGCTCGCCGAGATTCTCGTAACCGAAGGACAGACGGTGCCCGTGCAGACACTCGTCGCGCGGATCGAGACCGAGAAGGGCGCGGCGATTGGCGCGTCGTCGCCCGCGCCGGCAGGGGCGGGCGGAGGAGCGCCAGCGCAGTCCGCAGGATCGTCGGCACTCACCGCCGCGCCGATCCACGCCGCATCGAGTGCGCAGAGTCAGGTCGCGATGGCGCCGGCGAGTGCCGGAACTCCGGTGAGCGCGAATGGGCTGGAGGAGCGGCTGCGCACGAAGTCGTCGCCACTCGTCCGGAAGATCGCGGCCGAACATGGCATCGAGATCGCCGAGATGCGCGGGTCGGGCATTCAGGGACGCGTCACCAGGCGCGACATCGAGCAGTACATCTCCGCCGGCGGCGCGGCGAGCGGCGCCGCGTCGCGCCCGTCGATGCACGCGCCCACCGGGGCGGCGACGCACGGTCCCCTGCCCGAGCCGTGGACGGGCGACAAGGTCGAAGCGATGAGCAAGATGCGGCTGCTCACGAGCGACCACATGGTGGCGTCGCGACGCACGAACGCGCACGTCACGTCCTTCTTCGAGGTCGACCTCACCCGTGTCG
>JAJAYP010000085.1 GCA_026786185.1 Gemmatimonadaceae bacterium | reverse complement strand
GGCACGCCGTCGAGTCCCTTGAGTGGTGGGACGGCGGGCCGGGAGCCCGTCGCCACGACGACGCGCTTGGCCGTCAGCCGGCGGCCGTCGACATCCACGACGCGGGGACCGGTGAAGCGAGCCGTGCCCAGCACCACCTCCACGCCGAGTCCTCGGAACCGCTCCGGACTGTCGTTCGGCGCGATGCGCGTGCGAGCACCGTGAACCCACTGCATCGCGCGGGCAAAGTCGACGCGGACGCTCGCATCGATGCCGTATCGCCCGCCATGCGTTGCATGCGCGGCGAGCTTCGCGCACGCGAGGAGCGCCTTGCTCGGGACGCAGCCGGTCCACAGGCATTCTCCGCCGAGCCTGTCGCGCTCGATCAGGGCGGGGCGAGCGCCGATGCCGGCCGATCCCGCGGCGGTCACGAGCCCCGCCGACCCACCGCCGATCACGATCACGTCGAAGTGTTCCATTCGATTCGAGCTCAGCGATGCGGGTCGGAGGACCAGGGCAGGCGCCGTGATATATTGCAAGCGGAACGAAAGGCGACGTCAGGCCGTTCCGGATCGTGTGCGGCCGACTACGCTGCGGCGATCGTCAACCTACGAGTACACCATGAGCGAGTCCACTGGACAAGGCGCGAAGCGCACGTATTACGATGCCGCGGACCTGGGGAAGTTCGGCGAGATCGCCGAGGGTGCGCCCGACCTCGCCAGGAAGTTCTTCGACTGGTACGGCGCCGTCTTCGCCGAGGGCGCGCTCACGGCGCGGGAGAAGTCGCTCATCGCGCTCGCCGTGTCGCACGCCGTGCAGTGTCCGTACTGCATCGATGCGTACTCGACGGACGCGCTGGAGAAGGGGTCCAACGTGGATCAGATGACGGAAGCGGTGCACGTCGCGGCTGCCATTCGCGGTGGTGCGTCGCTGGTGCACGGTGTGCAGATGCGCAATCACGTCCACGCGCTGGGCATGTAGTGGGACGCATCCTGGCGACGCTCCAGAAGCGCGGTGCCGAGCTCTCGGGCGCGGACGCGCAGCGCGCGTTGCTCGCCTCGGTGCCTCTGCCTCGGTCATTCGAGGCGGCGCTGGGCTCGTCCGGACTCTTTCCGCTGCGTCCGACGACGCTGGACATCCTGCAGGTGAACGTGGGCCGGCGCTGTAACCAGACGTGCAAGCACTGCCACGTGGATGCGGGACCGGACCGATCGGAAGTGATGCCGCGTGACGTGATGGAGGCGGTCCTCGCATTCCTGACGCGCCATCGGGTGGGTCGGCTGGACATCACGGGTGGTGCGCCCGAGCTGCATCCCGATTTTCGCGAGCTCGTGGTGCGCGGCGCGGCCGCGGGCGCGCACGTGATGCACCGGTGCAACCTCACGGCGATCCTGCTGCCGAACTACGCCGACATCCCCGCGTTGCTTGCCGCGCACCGCGTGGAGGTGATCGCGTCGCTCCCGTACTTCCAGGCGCGAGAGACGGACGCCCAGCGCGGCGCGGGTGTGTTCGACGAGTCCATCGAGGGACTGCGGCGACTCAACGCGCTCGGGTACGGGCGCGGAACGGGGCTCGAGCTCAACCTCGTCGCGAACCCGGTCGGCACTTTCCTGCCGGGCGATCAGGCATCGCTCGAGACGATGTGGAAGCGCGAGCTGAAGCAGCGATTCGACCTGGACTTCGATCACCTGTTCACGATCACGAACATGCCGATCTCGCGATTTCTCGAGTTCATCGACGAGCGCGGACGCACGGTGGACTACATGACCCGGCTGGCGAACGCGTACAACCCCGTGGCTGCGGCGTCGGTGATGTGCCGTAATACGTTGAGCGTGGGCTACGACGGGCGCCTGTACGATTGCGATTTCAACCAGATGCTGGAGATGCCGCTCGCGGACGGCGCACCGCGCACGATCTTCGACGCCTCGCTGGCGGCGCTGCACGAACGAGAGATCGCAGTGGGCCCGCACTGTTTCGGCTGCACGGCCGGCGCCGGGAGTTCCTGCGGCGGCGCGGTTGCCTGACGGCGCCCTAGCCTCCGCACGGGCGACCTACCTCAAGTTCGCCGGGCTGATTCTCCTGGTCGTCGCCGCGTTGCTCGGCGCGCGAGCGCTCGGATTCTTCCGGTTCGACGACCCCGCGGCACTCGCGGAGCAGGTGCGCGCACTGCGCGACCGTCGTCATGTCGCGCCGCTGTTCGTCGGGCTCTATGCGCTGGCCACGGCGATCGCCCTCCCGGGCAGCATTCTCACCATCGCCGGCGGTGCGATCTTCGGATTCACGCTTGGCTCGCTGCTGAACTGGGTCGGTGCGTCACTCGGCGCGATGCTGGCGTATCTGCTCGCGCGGCATCTCGGTCTGGACGCGGTCCGACGCCTGCTGGGGAGCCGCGCCGCCCGCGTGACCGATCTGGCCGGCGAGCACGGGTTCACGACCGTGCTGCGGCTCCGGCTCGTGCCGGTGGTGCCTTTCAACGTGCTGAACTTCGCGGCGGGATTCGCTGGGGTGCGATTTCGCGACTACATGCTCGGCACGCTGCTCGGCTTGATACCGGGAACGGTGGTCTACACGTATTTCGCCGATGCCCTCCTCGCCGGCGCAGCCGGCGCACGGCGTGAGGCGCTCATCCGGTTGCTGGTGGCCGGTGTGCTGCTGGCGGCGCTGTCGTTTCTGCCGGGCGTGATAGCCAAGGTGCGAAGGCCGACCGAAGCGAATCGGTAGGCCTCCACACGCTGACCTCGCTCAGCCGTCGCGGCCGCCCAACACGCCGCCCAGCACACTCCCGAGAACGACGCCGCCCAGCATTCCCCCTTCCTGCATCTTTCGTCCTCCGGCGCGGGGAGAGGCTGCGATGATGCGGTCGGCCAGCCGCGAGAACGGCATCGTCTGGAGCATGATGCGTCCCGGACCCGTCAGCGTGGCGAAGAACAGACCTTCGCCACCGAAGAGCGCCGTCTTGATGCCGGGCACCATCTGGATGTCGTAGCCCACGCGCTGCTCCATCGCCACGATGCATCCGGTGTCGACGCGGAGCACCTCTCCCACCGCGAGTGTTTTCTCCCACAGTGCTCCTGATGCGTGCAACACGGCGACGCCGTCGCCGGCAATGCGCTGGAGGATGAACCCTTCTCCGCCGAAGAAGCCGGCACCGATACGACGCGTGAAGGCGACGTCGATGGTGGTGCCGCGTGGCGCGCACAGGAACGCATCCTTCTGTGCGATCACCGGGCCGCCCCACTCCCGCAGATCAACCGGCTTGATCTTGCCCGGGAAATGCGACGAGAACGCGACGCTGCGGCGCGAGGTGGCGCCATTCGCGAAGGTCGTGATGAAGAAGGTATCGCCGGACAGCACGCGCTTTGCGCCCGAGAACAGCTTGTTCAGCATGCCCCCGCCCTGCTGGTTGGGATCGAGCGTCGTGTTCATCTCGATGCCGTGTTCCATGAACATCATGGCGCCGGCCTCCGCGATCACGGTCTCGCCGGGATCGAGCGTCACGATCACCGCCTGGAGGTCGTCGCCGATCAGCTCGTAGTCGAGCACGTCGGAGGGTTTACTCATGATGTGGTGCTCCTGAAAGGATGAATGTGCCGAGCTTCCCTACGGCGCCTGACCATCCCTCGTTTCGTCGCCGTGCGTCGTGCGTCGTGCGCTCCCCTCGCGTTCCACCCGCTCCGCACGCATTTTCGCACCGGGACGCTCAGTCGTTCCCCCCATCATATTCATCCTCGCTCCTGATGCGAAGTCTCCCCTCGCCCCGCTGCACGGTGCCGTCCTGCATGCCTCGACCCGTCCTTCAGTTCGCCCTCGTCACCGTCTCGTTGTTCGCCAGCCACGCGAGCGTCGCTTCCGCACAAGTGTCGATGGCCATGCCGGATAGCAGCCCGACGCTGCTCCTGCCCGCGCGCGTCTTCGACGGCGCCGAGCTCCACACCGGGTGGGTGGTGCTGGTTCGCGGGGAGCGAATCGTCGCGGCCGGACCGCAGACGGCGATTGCGGTGCCCGCGGGCGCGCGCCGGATCGACCTCGCCGGCGCGACGCTGATGCCTGGCATGATCGAGGGACATTCGCACCTGCTTTTGCATCCCTACAACGAAACGTCGTGGGACGACCAGGTATTGCGCGAGCCGCTCGCGCTCCGGGTCGTGCGCGCCACCAATCACGCGCGCGAAACCTTGCGGGCAGGGTTCACCACGGTGCGCGACCTCGGGACGGAGGGCGCCGGGTACGCGGACGTCGGCCTCAAGCGCGCCTTCGACCAGAATATCGCACCCGGTCCGCGCATGCTGGTCACCACGCGCGCGATCGTGGCAACGGGGAGCTACGGCCCCCACTACACCGGCGATGTGGAACTGCCGCAGGGCGCTGAGGAAGCCGATGCCTCGTCGCTCGTCCGCGTCGTACGCGATCAGATCGGACGCGGCGCGGACTTCATCAAGGTGTACGCGGACTATCGCTGGGGTCCGAATGGCGAGGCGAGGCCGACGTTCACGCTGGAGGAGCTGACGATGATCGTCGACGTCGCACGCAGCTCAGGACGACCGGTGGTTGCACACGCCGCGACGGCCGAAGGCATGCGGCGCGCGACGCTCGCCGGCGTGGAGACGATCGAGCACGGCGATGCCGGTACGATGGAGACCTTTCGCCTGATGAAGGAACGCAACGTGGCGCTCTGCCCCACCGTCGCCGCAGGCGATGCGATCCTGCGCTACCGCGGATGGAAGTCGGGCGATCCGGAGCCGCCGCGGATCGCCGAGAAGCGCGCCAGCATGCGTGCCGCCATCGCGGCCGGTGTGACGATCTGCAACGGAAGCGACGTCGGCGTGTTCACGCATGGCGAAAACGGACGCGAGCTCGAGCTCCTCGTGGACTACGGGCTCACGCCCACACAGGCGCTCCGGGCGGCGACGAGCACGAACGCGCGATTGTTTCATCTCGACGATCGTCTTGGAACCGTGCGATCCGGACTGCTCGCCGATCTCGTCGCGGTACGCGGCGATCCGACGCGTGACATCCATGCCGTGCGCGACGTGCGGTTCGTGATGAAAGGCGGGATGGTGGTGCGCTCGGACCCCTGATGAGGCGCGGGGGATGTGTCAGGCGGCTGAGCCCCGTGCCGCCGAAGCGGCGCGCCGTATCGGTGTCGACCTGCTCGAACGCTTCAAAGATGGCCGAGAGCCGATCCGCCGGGATGCCGATGCCGGTGTCCCGGACCTCGATGTAGATCGTGCCGCAAACGACGTCCTCGGTTCGTACGACGACCGTCACCGCGCCATCGGCTGGCGTGAACTTGATCGCGTTGCCGATGAGATTGAACAGGACCTGCTTGAGCTTCGCCTCGTCCGTTCGCGCCCGGAATGCGCCTGCGGGCACGTCTGCGACGAGTCGTACGCTGGCGCCGCACGCGCGCACGTTCAAATCCGAGACGGTGTCCCGAACGAGGGCCGCCACCGACACGTCTTCCAGAAACACCGTCTCTCGTCCCGACTCGATCTTCGCGAGGTCGAGCACCTCGTTGATCATGCCCAACAGGTGTCGGCCGTTGGAATTGATGCGCTCGAGATAGGTGATCTCGTCACGATCGAGCCTGCGCGCTGCCAGCACGCTGGGCCACGATGTCATGGACACGTGCCGAGCGACGTGTGCTGCCGGACAGGCGCAGGGGCACGGCGTGATGTCGAGAGAGGGACGCGAGTCGCGCGGGAGCAGCAGAGTGACTTCAGCATCGGCACGGGGCGCCAGAACCGTGAGTGCCGCATGCGGCGCTATCGCTCGATGCCGGGTCGAGCAGCCGAGGACCGTGCGCGATATCGACCGGCGAGGGCGTACGCCATGGGACCGAGCGCGACGGCGGCCGCGGCGCCGGCCAGGGCCGGCACCCCGAATTCCCCGTCGGCGAAGCTCAACCCCGCCACGAGCAGCAGCACGAGCACGGGGAGCGTGCCGAGCACCGCGACGCCGGTCGTACCGAGCGGGATGCGGAACGAGCCGCGCAGGGACGGCTCGCGCACTCGCAACCGAACCAGCGCCGCCAGCTCGAGTACGAGCGCCAGAGAGTAGAGCAGCACATCAGCGACGACGAGTCCACTGAATGGCAACAGGGAGAATGCCGAGTAGCAGACCGCGGCCACGAGCACGGCGTTGCGGGGCGTTCCGCGTGCATCGGTGCGAGCCAGTGCCGAGGGCAGCAATCCATCCGACGCCATCACGAACGGGATTCGCGAGTACGCCAGGAGGAGCGCGTTGAACAGCGCCACGGCGCTGACCATGCCGCCGATCGCGATCCAGACGGCGAGAAACGGGCCGGCGCGCCCACCGGCCTGGATCGCGATCGCCGGCCCCCCGCCCTCCCCCCACGTCGTCCAGTCCGTGGCCGCCAGCGTCGCGAGGAGTGGAAGCAGATAGCCAGCGCTCACCAGGGGCAACGCGTAGGACAGCGCGCGCGGATAGCTCCGCGATGCGTCGCGCACTTCGCCCTGAACGGTGGACGCGTTGTCCCAGCCGATGTAGTTCCAGAGCGCGATGGACAGGCCGACAGCAAGGCCGCTCACATCCGTGCGGCCCGGCGCGGCGAACGGACGCCACGGCAGATGATTCGCGTTGATGAAGGCCGCCACCGTGAGCCCCAGGAATCCGGCGATGATGAAAATGCCGGCGACGACCGACGTGCGACCGACACGGCTCGCGCCGCGCAGGTTGAGCGCCGTCGCGCCCCAGATCACGAGGAGGCCGATGAGCCAGAGCCCTTCAGCCGGCACCCCTGGCCAGAAGTAGCCGAGGTACGTGACGAAGAGCTTGGGGTAGATCGCCATGTCGACGAGCGAGTACATCCAGGTAAGCCAGCCATTCTGGAACGCCCAGAACGGTCCAAAGGCGCGCTGCACCCAGCGGTAGTAGCCGCCTTCCTGCGGCAGCATGCTCGCGAGCTCCCCGACGATGAGGATCTCTGGCAGCGAGTACACGAGCGGAACCAGCACGAGGATGAGGAGCGCCAGTCCGGGCCCGACTTCCCGTACGAGCGACTCGGTGGTGTACGCGCCGCCCGACGTGCTGAAGTAGAGAATGAAGACGAGCGACAGCGTGGTGACGGAGCGCGCGAGCGTCATGGGCGCAAAAGGTGACCGCGCGTCGTCGCCCGGGCAATGCGTGGCCTCGCGGAATGAACCGTCGGGCGGCCGGATTAGCTTGCGACCATGACGCACCCCATCATGCCGCAGATCCGGATGAAACGGTCGGTGGCCGACGACGACCGTCCACGCAGCTGGCGAGAGCGCTTTGCCGCGCTACGCTATCTACCGGCACTCCTGCGCCTCGTGTGGGGCACGAATCGTCGATATACCCTGGCGATGATCCTGCTGCGGCTGCTGCGGGCCTTTGTCCCCGTGGCATCGCTCTGGGTAGCGAAGTTGATCATCGACGCGGTCGTGGAGCTTGCACGCACGCCCGGTGCGTCGCTCGCGCCCCTCTGGCGCGTCGCGGCGCTCGAGCTGGTGATCGTGGTGGCTGGAGAGATACTCGCGCGCACGTCATCGCTCGTGGAGTCGTTGCTCGGCGATCTCTTCTCCAACCACATCAGCGTCCGCCTCATGCGGCACGCCGCCACCCTGGATCTCGCGCAGTTCGAGGATCCCGAATTCTACGATCACCTGGAGCGCGCGCGCCGCCAGACCACTGGACGCATCGGTCTGATCGCGATGCTGCTCTCCATGGGGCAGGATCTCATCACGCTGCTGTCGCTCGCCGCCGCGCTCGTCGTGCACAATCCGTGGCTGCTCCTGCTCCTCGCCCTCGCCATTCTTCCGAGCTTTCTCGGAGAGACACACTTCGCGTCGCTCAGCTATTCGCTCCTTTTCCGGTGGACCCCGGAGCGCCGCGAGCTGGATTACCTGCGCTTCGTTGGCGCGAGCGACAAGACGGCGAAGGAAGTACAGATGTTCGGGCTGGCCGGTTGGCTGAGCGATCGCTACGCCGCACTCGCGCAACGCTACTACGACGAGAACAAGCGATTGAGCGTACGGAAGGGGATCGTGAGCGCGCTACTGTCGATCGTCGGCACGCTGGGCTACTACGGAGCGTACGTCACGATCCTCATGCGAGCCGTCGCGGGCAGCATCAGCCTCGGAACGCTGACCTTCCTCGCCGCGGCGTTCGGTCGCAGCCGCGACCTGATTCAACGGCTGCTGCTTTCGGCGAGCGACATCTACGAGCAGAGCTTGTATCTGCGCGATCTGTTCGTGTTCTTCGAGATGGAGCCGACGATCCGTTCCAGTCCCGGTGCGGCGCGGGTGCCGGCAACCATCCGCACCGGTTTCGTGTTCGAGGACGTCGGATTCCGATATCCCGGGAGCGACCGCTGGGCCATCCGCCACGTGAACCTTTCGCTCGTGCCGGGCGAGCGCATCGCGCTCGTGGGCGAGAACGGGGCGGGCAAGACGACGATCACCAAGCTGCTGGCGCGACTCTACGAAGCGACGGAGGGCCGCATCCTTCTCGACGGCGTCGACTTGCGGGAGTACGACCTGACGTCGGTTCGCGAGGCGATCGGCGTGATCTTCCAGGACTTCGTCCGCTACGACATGCGCTTCGACGAGAATGTCGGTGTCGGCGAGATCCAGGGAGTGAGCGACTACTTGAAGCGGACGCGCGACGCCACGACCGACGAGCCGGAGGTGCCGCCCGACTCGCTGGTTGACGCGTCGGAGCGGTCGCTCGCATCGAGCCTGCTGCCGAAGTTCACCAGCGGCTATCGCCAGATGCTCGGCCGGCGGTTCGACGACGGTGTCGACCTGTCCGGCGGCGAGTGGCAGAAGATCGCGCTTGCCCGGGCCTACATGCGATCGGCCCAGCTCCTCATCCTGGACGAACCGACGGCGGCGCTCGATGCTCGCGCCGAGTACGAGGTATTCGTGCGGTTCAACGAGCTGATGGCAGGCCGGATGGCGGTCGTCATTTCACATCGATTCTCCACCGTGCGAATGGCCGACCGTATCATCGTGCTGAGCGACGGACGGGTTGTTCAGGAGGGTACGCACGCCGCTCTGCTAGCGAACGGGGGTCTCTATGCGGAGCTATTCGAGATGCAGGCCGCCGGGTACCGGTAGGCCCCCTGAAAAGAGGCCAGAAAGACGACCTGAACGCGTTACCGGGGGCCGGTTCCACCAGTCACTTCCACAAGCGGGCCCAACCGCGACGGTTGGCGCTGGTCGAGGCGCAGTTCGAGCCCCCGAGTGACCCGTTGGAGGATCCGCCATGCGCAGCAAGGTCCGTTTGGTCGTGACGTCGTACGTGGTCGTCCTCGCGGGGTGCAGCCACGCCGGAGGCGGCACTCAGGCCCCCGTTGCCTACCGTGGCGAGGTCGTCCAGCAGGGCGGCCCGCTGGACGAGGCCCCTGCGCCCGTGCGCCTCGCGCGCGCCCGGGTGAGCGATTCCGACACGCTGAGCGTCCGTGTGACGGGTCCCGCCGCCGTAGCGTCGCCAGGTGAGATTCAGTACACGGCGGCCGTACAGAACGGGGGTGCGAGCCGGCACTACTACTGGTGGTTCGTGGCGTCTTGCGCGAAGACGGCGGGCTGCGCGCCCTCGTCGTATCGCCTGCTGGCGGAGGGTGAGGGTCGCACCGCGGTGGGAGTCCCATTCGCCGACACGCATGCCGAGCGCGACATCGTGGTGCAGGTCGCCGAGATCGACGGAGACGGTCAGACCGGCTCGAGCGCGCAGTTCGCCGTCTCGGGTCCGAAGCCCGCGAGAATCGGCGCTCGCCGAACGACCTCGGGCGCCATCTGTGACTGGTTCGCCGGCGAGTTCTACCCGCACACCGGGATGTATACCGATCCGTTCACCGGCCGCACGTGGGAGCGCGGATTCCGTCGTGACTACTGCAGCAACCGACTCTCGTGGAGTCCCGATCGCTGATCAACGGCAAGCCCGAACGTGACCAGCGCCGCGCAAACCTGCGC
>JAJAYP010000084.1 GCA_026786185.1 Gemmatimonadaceae bacterium | reverse complement strand
GCCTGCGATCGCGCCGACGAAGATGCCGAGGGTCATCGAGAGCGTCACGGCGACGAACGCGATGGCGAGAGAAATCCGGGCTCCCCAGATCAGGCGCGAGAGCACGTCGCGGCTGAATGGATCGGTGCCGAGCGGATGGGCCCACGATGGGGATTGCCCGTTGAGACGCACGATATCGAGCTGCGCAGCGGGGTCATGGGGCGCCAGCATCGGGGCGAGCAACGCTGCCCCGACGACGACGAGCAAGACCCCCGCCGCGGTGCGTGCGCGTCCGTCGCGTGCCAGTCGCGACAGCACTGGCCGCGCCGCCGTCGCTCGAAGCGCGTCGCTCATCGCATTCGCACGCGCGGATCGGCCATGGCGACGGCCAGGTCGGCGGCGAGCGCCCCGAGCACGACAACGACGCTGATGACCATCACGCTGCCCGTGATGAGCGGATAGTCTCGCGCGCCGATCGCAGTCACCGTGACCATGCCCATGCCCGGCCACGAGTACACCTTCTCGATGAATACCGCACCGGCGGCAAGCGCGGGAAGCGAAAGTCCGGCGATGGTGATCGTGGAGAGCAGCGAGTTACGGAGCGCGTGACGGCGCACGGCATCGCGCCAGCTCAGCCCTTTCGCCAGCGCCGTCCGCATCCAGTCGCTCGGCAAGACGTCCAGGACGGCGGAGCGCTGATGCCGCGCGATCACCGCACTGGACAGCAACGTCAGCGTCAGCACGGGCAGCACGAGATGGGCGAGCCGATCCAGCACTCGCTCTCCCAGAGGGAGGTAGTCGTGCATCACCGGATCCACGATGCCGCCCGGCGGGAGAATGGGTAGCTTGTACGCGAACAGGAGCAGGGCGAGGAGCGCGAGCCAGAAGTCCGGCACCGAATACAGGACGAGGAGCACGCGACCCAGCCATCGGTCGCGCGAGCTGCCGAGTCGTTCGGCCTGCAGCACACCAATGGCGATGCCGAGCGCGAAGCTCAAGGCGAGTGCCAGCCCCACGAGCAGCAGCGTGCGCGGAAGCGCCTCAGCCAGTACGTCGCGCACCGGCCGGCGATGCGAGAACGAATATCCCAACTCGCCGCGCGGAACGTTCGCGAGCCAGCGGAGGTACTGCTCGCCGATCGGCCGGTCGAGGCCGAACTGCGCGCGCCATTGAGCGCGCACCTGCTCGCTGACGCCGGGACGTTCGAGCGACGTGGACAGCGGGTCGCCTGGCGCGAGATGCACCAGGACGAAGGTGAGCGTCGTGACGAGAAAGACGACGCTGACCCCCTGCAGCAGGCGGCCCGCGAGGAACCGCCGCACGGATTACTGCGCGGCGCGAAGGCCGATCTGATCGCGCGACGTCCGCTCGCCAGCGGGGATCCACCAGTCGGCGATATGCGACCAGTAGCCGTCAGGGCGCAGGGTCGTGGTGCGAATGCGCTTGTGCAGACCGGCGATGGTGGGCGGCTGGTAGAGCCAGATGCCAGGCGCGTCGTCGATGATCGTCTCGAACGCGCGACGCGCGTAGGACTTCGTGCGCGACGGGTCGAACGCGCTGGAAGCGCTGTCGAGCAGGGCGTCCACCACCGGATTCGAGTACGACGGGAAATTGGAACCGTCGCGCGCGATCCCGGCAGTGGTCCAGCTCTGCTTGAAGCCCGATGGGCTGGGGTCGGTCACGTACACCGCCAGCTCGGCGTCGAAGCCGTGGGTCGCCTGCTTCGCGGCAAACGTGGCGAAATCGGTTTCGTCGAGCGTGACCGCGGCGCCAACGCGCCGAAACGCGGCCTGTAGCAGCACCGCGTACAGATGACGCTGCGCGCTCGAGCTTGGGGTGGACAACCCGAACTCCAGGCGGCGGTCGTTCTTGACGCGGATTCCATCGTCGCCTTGTACCCACCCGGACGAATCGAGCAGCGCGCGCGACTTCACCGTGTCGAAGGGAATCTGCGGCAAGCCCGTGTCCGCCACCGCGACCGTCCCGGGAAAGGGCCCGTAAATCAACGTGCCGAGCGTGTCGAACACGTTGCGCAGCATCGCGCGTCGGTCCACCGCCATCGTCAGGGCGCGTCGAACCGCCCGATCGCCGAAGATCGGGTGCGGCCGTGACGTCTGCTTGGGATCGACGAGGTTGAACGCGAGGTACGCGTACTGGAACGATGGATAGCGAACGACCTTGCGCATGGTGTCGCCCTGCAGCTTGCCGATCTGCTCCGGACGCAACATCTCGAACATGTCCGCTTCGCCGGAGAAGAAGCGGGCGGCGGCGGAGTTGAAATCGGGAGAGCTGGCGAACACCACGCGGTCGAGCTTCGCGCGACCGCGATAATTCGCCGTATCGGCGATCAGTTCGATCCGCTGGCCCGGCTGCCACGAGGCCAGTCGAAAACGCCCGGAGCCAATGCCGCGACGCGCGACATCGGCCGTCTTGAGCTGTGCAACCGGGGTATTGGCGAGGATGTGCTCGGGCACGATGACGATCTGATAGACGAGATCGTAGAACTGCTCGGGCGCGCGCTTCTTGAACCAGGCGACTGCGGTGAGGGAATCCTTCACCGATACGCTGTCGACATTCCCGATCAGCGGTGCGGCAGGTGAGCCGAACGCGGGATCCTTGATCAGCGCGACACTGAAACGGACGTCGCTCGCGCGCACGGGACGGCCGTCGTGCCAGCGGGCGCGGGGATTCAGCATGAACGCGATCGAGAGCGAGTCCGGGGCCCACTGCCACCGCTCGGCGAGCTGCGGCTTGAAGCCCTTGTCGCCGATCGTCACCATCTCGTCACCGATGTCGGCGAGTCGATCGTACAACATGTCGGTGACCTGGCGATCCGCTTGAGAGGCCACGAGCCCGGGCACCAACGTTCCCACGTCGCCCGGAATGGCGATCACGAGGGTGCCACCCACGTCACCCGTTCCGGACGAAGGCGAGTCGGTCCCCTTGCAGCCCACCACGGCGGCGGCGAACAGGACGAGGAGCGCTGAGCGCGGGTTACAGCGGAGCGGAAAGAGAAAAGCGGGGCGGGTCATCGTCGTCGGGCCGAGGGGAAGGGCGCGCGCGTCAACGTGCACCCTTCGTGAGGACGCGGTCAAGTGATTCGGGTCACAGGTCACGTCAGCGCCGCCAGGTCCACGCCGCGTCGCGATAGCGCAGGGCGAGACCACGTGCCGCGTCGAGCAGCGATGGGTCGTCGTCGAGATCGTCTGGCACCGCACCCGTGACGGCGGTGAGCGCCACGACCAGCGCAGCGTGGACATCGGCGGCCGAAGGAATCCGGCCCAGAATGCCACGCAGGGTGGCAGGCGCCGGAACGGGATCGGTTGGCCCCGTGGAGAAAGCGGCCATGAGATGCTGATCGTCGTCCGCGAGTATCGAGCCGTGCTGGAGCAACGCGCCGTCGTCGCGCCACTGCGCACTGGCCACCAGCTTCCGACCCTCGTGTACGAGCTCTCCTCGCGCGGGCTCGGCGAAGCAGGGGCGCATCGTTGGACGCGCTGCCGGCTGCGATCCGACGGCAACCTGGACGGGCACTCCGAGCGCGGCGAGTGCGTTCATCAGCAGGATGTTTATCTGCGCGTAGACGCGGGCGCCGGATTCATCTGCGTGAATTGGCGCGGTCACGCTGTACGTGATCTGGTGATGGTGCAGCAGGGCGCGCCCGCCGGTCGGCCGGCGGATCGCGACGATGCCCGCCTCGTGCTGGGG
>JAJAYP010000083.1 GCA_026786185.1 Gemmatimonadaceae bacterium | reverse complement strand
GGACATTCCTTGCGACGACCTTCCAGTCGGCGGCGATGGGGCAGGGCGCGGTGAACGTGCTCGCCCAGGGCGGAACGCTGGGCGTGAACGTGGCCAACAATTTCGTCACGGTGGGTACTCTGATCGTCCCGGCCGTCGTGAACGGCGGGGTGACGTTCACGGCGAGCCTGGCCGGAACCGCGGTGCGCACGGACAGCACGATCCGGTTCAACCTTCCGGCCGACAGCTTCGTGCGCGACCTCACCTTCACGCTCACCCGAAACCGGCTCGAGGCGCGGAATCAGACCGTGAGCGGCACCACGTACGATATCGTGCTCACCCGGCAGTAGGCGCGCCCGGTTCACCTTCCGCTTCGAGAAATAGCGCGGCGTCCGCGATCGCATCGCCTCGCGATCGCAGCACGATCGCAGCACGATCGCAGCACGTCGCACCCGCACTCACCGCAGCACGAACCCTGGATCGACGGCCGGTCGCTGTGGTGCGTTGCCGGCGATCCACCCGGTCATGTACATCCATTGCGTGATGCGGGTGAGCTTGCGGATGTCGATCGTCTTCGGCTCGTCGCGCGGCGTGTGATAGTCCTGATGCAGGTTGCTCGAGAAGAACAGCGCCGGCACACCACGTTCTGCGTACGGCACGTGGTCGCTGCGGAAGTACCAGCCTTCCGGATGCGTCGGCCGATCCCACAGCGAATCGATCGCGAACCGCGCCGTCGCCCTGTTCGCGTCGATCGCCATCTGCACGAGTGCGGCCGAGTTCCGGTGAGGCGGTTGGGAGCCGAGCAGCGCGGCCGTGTCGGGGTGATTGCGGCCCAGCATGTCGCCGTTGAGCACGGCCACGATCCGCTCGAGCGGTACCACCGGATGCGCGACATGGTAGCGTGAGCCGAGCAGCCCGCGTTCTTCCGCGCCGTGAAAGATGAACAGGGCTGACCGGGCGCTTGGGCGCTTCACCCACGCGCGGGCGATCGCGAGCACCGCCACGCTCGTCGTTGCATTGTCGTCGGCGCCGTTCCAGATCGAGTCACCCGCCACCGTGTAGCGCACGCCGTCGTGATCCTGGTGTGAGCTGAACACCACGTACTCATCGCGGAGCGAGGGATCGGTGCCGCGCACCTCGCCGATGACGTTCACCGAGGGATACTCGAAGCTCTCGGCGCGCAGCCTGATGTCCACGCGCTGTCCGTCGGTTCGCCAATCACTCAGCGACCCGCGACGAACGAACAGCACGGGCACGGACGCAGACGGAGCAGTCGGTAGTGCTGCTGCAGGCGTGCCGGCCACGGGGGCCCGCGTGGATCGCGGCACTCCGCCGATCACATCGTACGTGCCGCGCGACTGCACGCGAGCCACGGCGTCGAACGCCAGTTCAGCAATCGAGTCGGCGACGACGATCACTGCCGTCGCGCCGCGCCGCGTGAGCGCGTTGGCCATCGCCGCAATGGCTGGTCGCGTGTAGTTGTACTCGTAGGTGTTCGTCGTGGATCGAATGGCGGCGGCGGGTGGCGCCACCAGCGTGGCGACGGCGATCCGGCCGCGAACGTCCACAGTGGTATCGCGCGCATCGCCGACGAATACCGTCGTCCCGGCGACATCGGCCGCTGCGTTCGTGGCCGGCGTGATGTCCGTCCACAGCGCGAGCGGGCGTCCGTCCCGGCTCACCGAGCTGGAAAGTGTGGAGATGCGGGTGCGCCGCATGTTCCACCATTGGAACCAGCTGCCCAGGTCGCCCTTCGGCCGGAGACCGATCTTTCGCATCTCCTCCGCCGACCACATCGACGCACGCATCTCGTCGATCGTACCAGCCTCGCGACCGCGCATCGCGTCGCCTGCCATCGCGTTCAGGTCGCGGCTGATGTCCTGTTCCCGAATGGCTCGCATGGCTGCGGGCGGCGTGATGGTGCGCTGCGCGCCGAGCGGCGCCGCGGCGGCGAGCAGGTGTAGGATGAGAACGGGTAGACGACGCATTGACCGACCGGTGTCAGGATGAGTGTGCGGAACGATTGGCGAAGATATCACCGTGCTCGAGCAGTCTGCCAATGCGACGACCCGACGCGCTCCGCCAATGAAAAATCGGGTCTTCCGGCAATCGAGTGGGGCGACTGGGTGCGTCGGGCGGAGTCGTTGTCGTCCCCTGCGACCCTCGGCGTCCTTCGCGGTTCGTGCTGGTCAAGCGCGTTGACCGCGGAGGACGCAAGAGGATCGCGGAGGAACCCTGCGATCTCGATTCACTGCGGGGGCCTCGATCTCGTGATGGACCTGCCGGCGTTTTTCGCGAAGGCCTGCGGCCAAGCTCGCTGAGTGTCGGCGGCTTGCGTGTCGCGCGAACGAACTCGCTACGCCAACTCCAGCAGCAGCGACAGCGGCTTTCCGGTATCCGGATGGATCGGCTCGTCGAGGCGGTCCACCACCAGTTGCGCGTCGCGGGCTACTGTGACCCACGACCCGATCTTCCGGAAGTACCAGGGCATCGGCGTGCCGAAGGTCTCGCCGAACGCGCTCCATGTTTCCGTGCGCCATCCGTCGTCGTACGGGCCGTCGCCCACGGCCGCCCACGGATGCACGGTCTGCACGAGAATCACGCCGGATGCCGGGAGACGCTTGGCGAGCGCGCCGAGGAGTGGTCCCACCCGGTCGTCGAGCAGGGCGAAGTTGCAGACGATGAGATCGAACGGGCCCGCCATGATCGAGACATCATTCACGAGCTGTTCGTAGGTGACGCACGCATAGTCGCCCGAGTCGTGTGCGGCGCGCGCGGCGTCGATCAGCGGTGCGCTCGCATCGATGCCGGTCGCGATCGCGCCCTCTTTTTCCAGATCGCGCACCAGCCATCCTTCGCCGCAGCCCACGTCGAGCACGCGGAGGCCGGGACGTCCGTCCATCACGCGCCGGCATGCCGAGAGGATCGCCGCATCCGTCGCCGCGAGGCGGCTCGGGATCGCCTGCTCCCGAACCGCCCTCGTCCACGCGCGGGCGTTGCGCTCCCAGCTCGAGCGGAGCGCGCGACGGTGCACGTCGCCCTGGGTGTCCGGCTCCGCGACGGTCACACGAGATGTCCGGCGTTCACAGCGGCCGTAGCCAGATGTTGCGGTAGCTCACCTGCGGGCCCGGATCGCCATGCGACTGGAGCCGGATGGGCAGCGCCCCGTGCGCCCGATACGACGGAGCCCCGATGTACTTCGTGTCACCCGCGAGCTGCACGTGATGCTGCACGAGCACGCCGTTGTGGAACGCGGTGATGTACGCGGGCGACCGGAGCGTACCGTCGGCGTTGAATGCCGGTGCGGTCCAGACGACGTCGTACACCTGCCACTCGCCCGGCTTCCGCATGGCGTTGGCGAGCGGGATGTGCTGCTTGTAGACGCTCGCCGCCTGACCGTTCACGTACGTGGTGTTGCGGTAGGAATCCAGCACCTGCAATTCGTAGCCGCCATCGGGTGTCGCGCCGAGATACAGGCCGCTGTTGCCGCGCCGCTGCCCGCTGCCGCTCACATCGACGGGCACGCGCCACTCGAGATGGATCTGATAATTGGTGAACCGGCGTCGGGTCTGTATGTCGCCACCCGCTTTCGTCACCGTCGCAACACCATTGCGCACCGTCCACATCGCCGGCTTCGTGGTGTCGGCCGCCGTCACCCATTCATTCAGGTGTCGTCCGCCGAACAGGACAATGGCGTCCGACGGCGGCGCAGCGTTCGTTGGCCCCGCCGTCACGACGGGCGGGACGGGCGTCCATATCTCGGTGTCTTCCGGGCGGCCGGCCGGTTGCTGCGCCAGTGCAGGGATGGCGCGCACGAGCGTGAACGCCAGCACAGCGAGCGATCGGGTCATGTGGAATGTCATGGCGTTCGTCGGAGGGTTGAAGTTCCCCGTGCAGGCCTGATAGTGCCATTGAGACGGCGTCGGGTCAACCGCGTGGCGAATGGCGGCACCGGGGGTCGCCTCACATCTTGTGCGAGGTGCGGATCCGCTGCCGCACGTGCGCGGCGTTCACACACCGACTGGAGATATCATGGCACAGGGCTCGACCGGAAATGTCATCGCCGCGCTCTGCAGCTTTTTCGTACCGGGGCTCGGGCAGTTGATCCAGGGCCGGCTGATCATGGCGATCGTGCAGTTCGTGCTCGCCGCTGTGCTCTGGTTCTTTCTGCTCGGGTGGGTGATCCACCTCTGGTCGATTCTCGACGCCGCGATGTGGAAGCCGAAGACAGTGTGAGCTCTCGGCGCGACGCACCGTCGCGCACACGGGCATCGGGATCCCGCTCTCGCTCTACTGGCGGCGCAGCGGCAACCTCGCCGTGCCGGCCGCGAGCCATGCCGCCATCGATGCCGTGCGGAATGCCTTGTTGGGGTAGCGGGCGGACCGACCCGTGAGAGGTCCACAGCAAGCGACCCCAAGTCTCGCCGCGCGGATGCGGGCTGTTTGGATCCAGATTAGACGGGTCGTACGTGATAACGCACTGCTCCTCCCCACCACCCGTTCCCTCCCACCTCCGCAATCGTCCATCAGCTGACAGCGGGCACCCCACCGCGACCACGCTCGAGGACGATCATGCGCCAGCCGACCATGCAGCTCCACTCCCCCGCCTTCACTGCCAGCGCAATTGCCTGCGTAGTAGCCGCCTCCGCCTGCGGCGGCACGCGCCACCACCTGAACGAATACACCTTCGCCAACCGCACGCTGGCGACGGTGGTGCTCGGGACGCCGGCGCCCGGACTCATCACGGGCGGCTACGACCTCCGCTCCACCGACATTGTCGACGTGGTGGTGAAGGCGGGCTCCAAGGCGGCCAAGGACATCGAGGCGAGACGCGCCCGTGCGCGCATGGACAGCGCGACGGCGCGCATGCGCCTCTCCGACAGCCTCGCCAAGCGCATGCTCGATCGCGCCACTCGCTACCTCGGCGTCCGCCCGACCACATCACCGGCATCCGCGGATTTCCTGCTCGAGGTGCACCTGCGCAACTACGGGCTCGACGCCGGCGGTAGTGGCGCGGCGTCGCTGTACACCAACGCGGAGGCGGTGCTCCTCGACCGCCACACCGGGCGCGAGATCTGGAGCGTGAAGGTCCATGGCACCGACCGCCTTGCGCCGAGCATTCGCGGCGCTGGATCCGTGGGCGGAACCATCATCGCCGCGGGCGCGCTGCACACGATGTCGGTGCAGGACTTCCAGGAAGCGCTGGACCAGTTGATGACGCTCTCCTCGAACGTAGTCGCCGACGAGCTGCGCTCGGCCCTTCGCGACGCGCGCCGGTAGTTCCACGCCGGCGCGTGCGTCACGAACCGGCCGGCGCTACTTGCTCCAGGGCGGCTTCACGCCGTTGGACCGCGCGTACGCGATGAGCTGTCCAAGGTGTTCGTGCATGTCGCCCGACATGCCGAACGCGCCCTCCACGAGCGTCACCTTCCAGGGCGCATGGCGACCGGTCAACGTCGCCGCGTCCACGCTCGCGACCTGCCCCCTGGCGTGGCTCCACCCTTTCTCGAGCTCGGCGATCACCGCGCGCTTCGCGGTGATCTTCGCCAGCCTCGGCATCGTTTCGGCCGGCTTTCCGAAGTCAGCCGGCGGCTTCCCGCCCACCGACATCGGCGCGTAGTACATCCACTCGGCCGCGAAGTGCATCAGCACCTCCGAAATGGATCGCACGCCGGGCGCCAGCCGTACGCGTCTTCCGGAATCGCCGCGGCGAGCGCCATCACCTTGACGTGCACCGAATCGAGATCGGCGAGGTACCTGTCGCGCAGAAAGGCGGCGGACTTCGCATCCATCACGTCCTGCGCTCGCGCCGCGAGCACGGGCAGCGAGGTCAATGCGGCGGCGAGGCAGAACAGGGTGACAATGCGCGAACGGAAGCAGTAGCGCACGACGCACTCCGGACGAAGATGTCGGAAATACACATCGCGATCTTGTCACACGCCAGTTGCAGTTCGCTCCAGAGCTCTCGTCGCGAGAACTGAGAACTGAGCACTGAGCACTACAGCAGTGCAACGGCGTGACCGCAGTTCGTCACGATGGCGCCCCTCCTGTGACACACTTTCGCCGCGCAGCGAACAACGACCAATTCAGTCAACTCACAGCTCGAAGCTGTCAGCTCGGCCGTGCCACTAACCACTGCACGGAGAAGGCATGCGCCGTGGGTATACGTTCACGACCGCCCCGCGGCCCCGAACTTGAACAGGATCACGTCACCCATCACCGGAGCAAACGATGAAAGACCCGAACCTCCCCGTCGAACAGCCGAACGATCCCGTCTCCAGCGCGCTCACCGACCGCAACGCCGATCCGAGCGCGAACGTGCAGGCCGAGTCGCTCAAGGTTCACGGCGATCCGCTGTCGCACCCAAGGCCAGCGGCGCAACCATCGGCGCAGACTGACGACACCGTGAACGACGCACAGCGCGACGAAGGGTTCTGACGGCACGGCCACGGCTGCGGCCTGGCAACTCTGGCGCGGATACGATAGACAGCGCTGGCACCGACGGCGAAACAGCGCCACACTTGCGACGTAGTGTGAGCTGTCTCCTCAGGTCACCAGCGAGGTCCGGTGCAACTGTCCGTCATTGGGCTCAACGTGCTCTACGCCGTCATCGGCGTGTTTATCATTTACCTGTCGTACCGCGTGATCGACCTGCTCACGCCCGAGGTCGACTTTCGGGCCGAGCTGCAGAAGGGAAACATCGCCGTGGCCATCTTCATGGCATCCATCTTCATCTCCATCGCCCTCATCATCGGCAAGGCGCTGGGCTGATGCGGCGGCATGCGGTTCGCCTACTGGCGCTGCGGAGCATTGCGCTTTCGGCCGGCCTCATGCTCGCGACGCCCTCCCTCGCCGCGCAGTCCGCGAACGCGCCGGCGCGTGCCGCCTCCACGCTGCGCCGGGCGGGCCG
>JAJAYP010000082.1 GCA_026786185.1 Gemmatimonadaceae bacterium | reverse complement strand
CCCCCGTGCCGGGTTCACCGTGCACGGTTCACCGTTCCCGGTTCACGGTGCACGGTTCACGGTTCACGGGCAGTTCACCCCTGCGGTCCCGCCTCGCGAATCTTCGTCGCCACGCTGCCGAACTTCTCGAAGTTCTTGCGGAACATTTCCGCCAGCTTTTTCGCCTGGGCATCGTACGCGGCCGAATCGCTCCAGGTCCCGCGCGGGTCGAGAATCTCCGATGGCACGTGGGGCACCGACTGCGGCACGGCGAGGCCGAACACCGGATCGGTGCGCGTCTTCACCCCGTCGAGCGCACCGCTCAGCGCCCCCTGTACCATCGCCCGGGTGTGGCCCAGCTTCATGCGCTTGCCCACGCCGAACGCTCCGCCGCTCCAGCCGGTATTCACGAGCCACACCTGTGCGTGGTGCTGATCGATCAGGTCGCCCAGCAGCTCGGCGTACCTTGTCGGATGCCACACGAGGAATACCCCGCCGAAGCAGGAGGAGAAGGTGGCCTGTGGCTCCGTCACGCCACGCTCCGTGCCGGCCACTTTGGCCGTGTAGCCGGACAGGAAGTAGTACATCGCCTGCGCGCGCGACAGTCTGGCGATGGGCGGCAGCACACCGAAGGCATCCGCGGTGAGAAAGATGATGTTCTTCGGATGACCTCCGCGGCCGTTCGCGACGTGATTCGGGATGTAGTGCAGCGGGTACGATGCGCGCGTGTTCTCCGTGATGCTCTGATCCTCGAACTTCACCGTGCGACGGTCAGCGTCCAGCACGACGTTCTCGAGAATCGTCCCGAACATCTGCGTGGTGCGATAGATGTCCGGCTCGCCCTCCGCCGACAGGTTGATCACCTTGGCGTAGCACCCGCCTTCGTAGTTGAACACGCCGTTCGCCGACCATCCGTGTTCGTCGTCGCCGATGAGCGAGCGCTGCGGGTCGGCGCTCAGCGTCGTCTTGCCCGTGCCCGAGAGACCGAAGAAGAGTGCCGTGTCACCCGCCGGTCCGATGTTCGCCGAGCAGTGCATGGAGAGCAGGCCCTGCTTCGGCATGTAGTAGTTCATCACCGTGAACATCGCCTTCTTCAGCTCACCCGCGTACCGCGTGCCGCCGATCAGGATCATGCGCTGCGCGAGATCGAGCACGATGAACGTGCCCGTGCGCGTGCCGTGCCGAGCCGGGTCCGCCTGGAACTCCGGGGCGTGCAATACCGTGAACGTGGGCGCGAACGACGCGAGTTCGCTCGGCTCGGGGCGAATGAACATGTTGCGGACGAATGCCATGTGCCACGCATTCGGCGACACATACCGCACGGCGAGTCGATACTGCGCGTCGGCGCCGCAGTAGAGATCCTGCACGAACAGCTCGTCGCGACCGTTCAGGTACGACTGCACGTCGCTCCGCAGCACCTCGAAGTGCGCCGGGCTGATCGGCTGATTGACCTTGCCCCAGTCGACGTCGCCCTCGCTTCCGGCTTCCCGCACGAGAAACTTGTCATTCGGCGACCGGCCGGTGTGCGGTGCCGTGACGGCGACGAACGGTCCCATGTCCGCGAGCTGCCCTTCGTTGCGGCGAATCGCGTCCTGGATGAGCATGGGCGCCACGAGATTCCAGTGCACCGCACCAGTGGGCGCGAGTCCCTGTCCATCGAGGCGTCCGCGCTGATTCGTGTCGCCCTGCGGCCTGGTCTGTGTAGCCATCACTGTCTGCCCTCTGATGATGTGCGGACGCGCCCTGGCGCGTCCGGATTAGAGTTTCGAGAAGATCGTCGGCGCGGGGCCCGCGGCGGTGAACGCGGGTTCGCCCGCATGTCCGCGCTCCTGCGCATCGACGACGGCGACGGCGGCCATGTTCACGATGTCCTGCACGTCCGCGCCGCGCTCCAGCACATGGACGGGCCGGCGCATGCCGACCAGGATGGGACCGATGGCGGTCGCGCCGCCGAGGTGGTGCATCAGCTTGTACGCGATGTTGCCCGCGCTCAGGTTCGGAAAGATCAGGACATTCGCCTGCTCCTTCAGCGAGCTGAATGGATAGTCGCGCTTCAGCATCTCGGGATCGAGCGCGGCATCAGCCTGCATCTCGCCGTCCACGACCAGCGTGGGATCGCGCTGCTTCAGCAACTGCGTCGCCCTCGCCATCTTCTCCGCGTCTGGATGCTTGACCGACCCGAAGTTGGAGAACGAGAGCATGGCGATCCGCGGCACGATCCCCATCGTCCGGCTGATACGGCTCGCGGCGTAGGCGATCTGCGCCAGCTCCTCCGCCGTCGGATTGATGTTGACGGTGGTGTCGGCGCAGAACACGACGTGACGCTCGGTGACGAGCATGTACATGCCGCTCACAAGCTTCGCGCTGGGGTGCGACCCGATGACCTGCAACGCCGGACGAATCGTCTCGGGATAGTGCATCGTCACTCCCGACAGCAGCGCATCGGCGTCGCCCCGCGCGACCATGCACGAGCCGAAGTAGTTGCCGTTGAACAGTTGGCGACGCGCCTCGTCGAGTGACAGGCCCTTTCGCTGCCGGAGCTGCCACATGAAGTGGGCATAGTCCTCGCGCCGCTCCGACGTCGCCGGATCCTCGATCACGATGTCGGTGAGCGGAATGCGGTGCAACTCGGCGAGACGTTCGATCTTGCCGCGATCGCCGAGCAGGATGGGGTACGCGATGCCGTCGTCGACGAGGATCGACGCCGCACGCATGATCTTCGGCTCCTCGCCCTCGGGAAACACGATGCGCTTGGGCGCGCGCTGGGCACGATTGATCAGCCCGCGCACGATGCCGCGTGCTCGACCGAGGCGGGTCTCCAGCCGGTCGCGATATCCCTCCAGATCGATGAACTCGCGCGCCACGCCGCTGGCCACCGCCGCCCACGCCACCGCAGGCGCTACCCATAGCAGTACGCGCGGATCGAACGGAAAGGGAATGAGATAGTCCGGACCGAAGTGCACGTTGCGCAGTCCGTAGAGTGCCGCCACCGAATCGGGCACATCCTGCTTCGCCAGCGTCGCGAGCGCCCGCGTCGCCGCCATCTTCATCTCCTCGTTGATCTCCGTCGCGCGCACGTCGAGTGCCCCACGGAAGATGAACGGAAATCCGAGGACGTTGTTGACCTGATTGGGATAATCGCTGCGCCCGGTCGCGACGATCGCATCGCTCCGGACGGCGCGCACCTCTTCGGGCGTGATCTCCGGCACCGGATTCGCGAGCGCGAAGATGATCGGACGCGGGGCCATCTGCGCCACCATCTCGCGCGTCACCGCGCCGGCCGCCGACAACCCGACGAAGACGTCGGCGCCGACCAGCGCATCTCCCACGTCACGCGCGCTCGTCGTGCGGACGAAGCGTGCCTTGTACGGGTCCAGCGGGCCTCCCTCGGTGCGTCCCTCGTAAATGACGCCAGCCCGGTCGCACATTGTGATGTGCTCGCGCTGCACGCCAAGGCGCACATAGTGCTCCGCCGTACTGATCGCCGCAGCGCCCGCGCCGGAGAAGACGACGCGCACCGTTCCGATGTCCTTTCCCGATATCTCGAGCGCGTTGAGCAGCGCCGCGCCGGAGATGATCGCCGTCCCGTGCTGGTCGTCGTGAAACACGGGAATGCCCATCGTGCGGCGCAGGGTCTCCTCGATGTAGAAGCACTCCGGCGCCTTGATGTCCTCCAGGTTGATCCCGCCGACCGTCGGCTCGAGCAACTGGCAGAACTTGATGACATCATCCGGATTCTCCGAACCCACTTCGAGATCGAAGACGTCGATGTCCGAGAACTGCTTGAAGAGATTGGCCTTGCCCTCCATGACCGGCTTGCCGGCGAGCGCACCGATGTTGCCAAGTCCGAGCACGGCCGTGCCGTTCGTCACCACAGCCACCAGGTTTCCCTTCGCCGTGTACTTGTACACGTCCTCCGGGTTGTCCTTGATCGCCAGGCAGGGTTCGGCGACGCCGGGCGAGTACGCGAGCGCAAGATCCCGCTGGTTGTTGAGCGGCTTCGTCGGGACGACGGCGATCTTGCCGGGTCGACCACGGGCGTGATACTCGAGGGCGTCTTCGCGTTTCGTCATGGGCAGACGCGAAAGGTATCGCGGATGCGCTGGGATCGGCACCGCCGATCGGCGTCGATCTCCCCATCCCGGTCATCGCGCACGTCTCGCGGATCGGCCGTCAGATCCGCGCGCGTTCCCGCCTTATCGCCGCTGCAGCAGCCGAGCCGGCCACGCGACCAGCGCAAGCACGGCCGATGCGGCGATGATCGCAGGCCCGGAGGGCAGGTCGAACGGCACCGACAGCGAGAAACCCACACCAGCGGCCAGCACCGCGCTCAGCACCGCGACGGTGAAGATGCCCGCCATGCTGCTGGCGAGCAGCAGTCCGGTCACGGCCGGCAGCACGAGGAAGTTGAAAACGAGGATGACGCCGGCGAACTGCATCGCGAAGGCGATGACGAGGCCGAGCGTGAAGTAGAGGAAGAGGTTCCAGAACGTCACGCGATAGCCCATCGTGCGTGCCATCTCGCGGTCGAACGACACGAAGAGGAACTCCTTGTAGAACAGCACGTGCACGAGCAGGACGGGCACCGACACCGCAAGGAGCACGAGTGTATCGGCGCGCGTGATGCCCAGGATGTTTCCCTGCAGGAAGATGTCGTGCGCCTCCCCGCCCTTCGCCTTGGCGATGAGCAGGACCCCGGCCGCGGCGGCCGCGGCATACGCCACGCCGATCGTCGCATCGGGCGGGACGCCGGCCCGCTGGCCACCGCCGAGCCCGAAGAACATCGCGCCCGCGAGACCGAAGGCGAGTGCGAAGACCGTAGGATGGCCAACCAGGCCAGCCGATACCCCCATGCCGCCAAGAAATAGCGCGAGCGCGATGCCCGCCGACGAAAGCTGCGCGATGGCCGCGCCGACGAACACGATCCGGCGCAGCACGACGTAGACGCCGAGCACCGAGCACGCCAGCGCGATGACGAGGGCGCCATACAGGGCCTCGCGGAACAGAAGGATGGTGCTAATCATGGGCGTGCGCGCCCAGGTCCGCCCCGCGCCGGGCGACGACGATCCGATGCCCGTGCATCTCGTCCACGTCAACGGGGATGCCGTACATCTGCGTGAGCGTCTCCTCGGTCATGATCTCGCCGACCCGGCCGATGCGGAAGCCGCGCTCCACGACGAGCGCGATGCGCTGGACATAGTTGGCCACCTCGTTCAGCGCGTGGCTCACCATCAGTACCGTAAGATTGTCTCGCTCGTGCAGCTCCCGAACGAGGCCGAGAATCTGCGTGGTCGATACGAGATCCATGCCGTTGGTCGGCTCGTCGAGGACGAGCACGTTCGGCTCGCCCACGAGCGCACGCGCGATGAGCGCGCGCTGCTTCTGTCCGCCCGACAGCGCCCTGAGCGGCTGCTCCGCCAGATTCACGATGCCGACGTGCTCGAGCGCGGCACAGGCCCGCTCGCGGTCGTCGCGGGACGGTCGCCGCATCAGGCCAATGCGGTCGTAGCGCCCCATCATCACCACGTCCAGCACCTTGAGCGGAAAGTTGTAGTCCACCGAGTCGCGTTGCGGCACGTAGCCGAAGCGAAGACCCTCGGCCTTCGTCACCGTGCCGCGCAACGGTACGAGCGAGCCCAGGATCGCCCGCAGGATCGTCGTCTTGCCCGCGCCGTTGGGGCCAACCAGCCCAAGGAAGTCGCCGGCCGGAATGTCGAAGCTGATGTCGGATAGCACCACGCGACGCCCGTACCCGAGCGTCGCGTGGTCGAACGTGATCAGTGCGGTCATCTCACGGCGTTGGCGAGCTGTGACATGTCGTATCGCATGAGAGAGAAGTAGTCCGGCACCGCACCCGGGATGCCACCCACGGACGGAGGCAGGATCAGGATCTTGATCCCCGTCTGCTTCGACACGAGGTCGGCAACCTTGCGGTCGTAGAACGGCTCCATGATGATCGCTTTGGCTCCCGTGCGCTTGACCGTCTGGATCACACCGTACAGATGCGACGGACTCGGGGGTACGCCGGGCTTGGGTTCCATGAACGCGACGATGTTCATGCCGTTGTATTCGGCGAAGTAGCGCCAGCTCGTGTGCCACGCCACGACGGGCTTTCCCTTGATGGCCGCGAGATCGGCCTGCCACCCTTTTTCGGCAGCGTTCAGCCGCGCCTCGAACGCACGCGCGTTGGCATCGTAGGCCGACGAATTCGTGGGATCGAGCTGAGTGAACTTCGTCTTGAACAGGCGCGCAATGCGCCGACCGTTCTGCGGATCGAGCCAGTAGTGCGGATTCCCGCCTGCGTGAACATCGCCCATGCTTCGATCGATGTTCCCCTGCGGTCGATCGAGCACGGGAATGACGGTAGACACGTCGAGATAGCCTGAGCCGCCCTGCCGGATGCGCGTGTTGCGCGCGCCTTCGAGCAGGAGTGGCATCCACCCGATCTCCAGATCGAGGCCCACGAACGCCCAGACGTCGGCGCTGCGGAGCTGGAGCACGAAGCTCGGTTTCGCCTCGATGAAGTGTGGATCCTGATAGCCCTCGCCGATATGGGTCGCGGTGATCTTGTTCCCACCAACGGCCTTCGCGATGTCGTACAGATCAGTAGTGCTCGTGACGACCCTGAGTTGGGCGCTGGCCACGCGCGGTGCGTACACCAACGCGGCGGCCAGTAGCAGAATATGGATTCGTCGAATCATGGATGACTCCAATTGGATGTGCCGTTCGGATATCAGAAGGGATGCGGCTTGTGCGGTCCCATGGAAAAGACGGCCTGGAGCAGCAACCGGTTGGAGAGTGTCGCATCCGCCGACTTCAAGCCCTCGTACCCAGCCATGAGCTTCGTGAACTCGCTGGGGAACCACTCGAGGTACACTGACCCGGCATTCAAGGTCCGACCGTTGGTCTCGGGATTCTGGACGTAGTCATACCGCGCCCCTATGAATCGGCGTTGTCCTGTCTGATAGCGCGCAAAGACATACGCGCCGGTGTAGTCCCGCGCCGGACCAGCGTATGCGGGCACGCCGCAGGTGCCCGCCCCGAAGGGACATTCGGCAACGGGCAGCGCCGGGTTCCGCTCGTTGCGCTGGTGCATCACTTCGCTCTGCAGGATGAATGACTCGTACAACCCCTGCTGCAGCGGACGCCAGCGATAGGTGAAGTCCACGCCGAACGTGCTCTGGCGAGCGATCGTGGCGTTCACGTCCCGCGGCACGAACTGCGAGTTGGAGCCGCCCTTCACGAGCGTCGTGTACGTGGCGTCCAGCGGCTGGTCCCGCTTCCCCGTCATCGCGGAAAAGGAAAGCTCGACGTTCGCGGCCTCGCTTACGTCGACGTAGTTGCGCAGCCGGGCCGAGAATCCGAGACCGCCGAGCGACTTGTTGACGTCTTCGGCGGTGGTAAGGCCATCCGTCGCGGGGCTGATCCGGTCGATGGCAGTGAGCTGAATCTCCTGAAAGAAGCCGAAGGGCGCGAAGACCCGGCTGCCCCACAACCCCGTGCCCTTGAGCCCATCGTCGCTCAGCAGCTTCTGGAGGACGTACGGATACTCGATCGCATGAAGGTCGTGCCGGTGCGTGAGATTCTGCTTGCCGAACGGCAGCAGGAAGCGGCCGATCTTGAGCTCCAGCTGGTTCGGCAGCGACGTCGTGGTGAGGAACGCCTGCTCAATGGAGATTTTCTCGAGATCGCTGATGCCGAGGAAGACGTCGCCCCGGAAATAGGGATCGACGACCGCCTGGACCGAGAGTTCCACCTCGCGCACCCCCAACCGACTGTGGTCGGGCTGTGTGCTTCCCTTCGGCGACAGGTCACCAACCAGATCGCCGACGGCGCTGAAGTCGGGCAGGAGACGAGGGTTTGTCGAACCGCCCTGCGGGCGGAGCGGGACCGTTGGGCGCTGGGTCGTGTCCGCGACGGCGGCGCCGAGCGCATTCATCAGCTCAACCGAGTCGCGCACCGCCTTCGCGATGGAATCGGCTTTCGATCTGGAGCGAATGGTATCGGGCTGCTGTGCGCGAGCAGCGGATGCCACGAGGAGCAGGCAGGTGGCGAAGTAGCGTGTGATGCGCATGGATAGGGCGAGGGTGATGTCCGTTCGGTGCTGGCGCTCCCGATCGGGAGGCTCGTCGCACACGCGCGTAAGTGAATCACTGGCCCGCGCGATCGCGCGCGCGGCCGGCTCAGCTCAGCGGCGGCGCCCGGGCGAGTGCGAGTCGCGTCGGCCCCGTGATCGCGGCCCACCGGCGCTCGGCGATGACCGGCTGCTCGACAACGCTGACGATGGCAGGGCAAGCGTGATCCTGCTCGGCGAGCGCGGAGGTGCGCGAGACGACCTGACACAGGGCGCACTCCGCCGAATGCACCTGGCGGCACGACGCGTTGGACCGGGACTCGGCGTGCGAGCCTTGCGCCGAGGCGCTCTCACGCTCGAGGCGGGCGTCGGCGTACGAAGCGGCGGCCGGCAGTGCGAACTGCAGCACCGCCCACACGATCGCCCACGCACGGAAGCCCCACCGCCGACGCATGCCGAACAAGGTAGGGACGAGGGACGCGCGGAGCAAACTCCGTCGCGCGTGGCGTGCAGACGCACCGGCGGGTACCATGCGCCATGAGCCAGACGTCGCCAGCGGTGCACGCCGGTGCGGCAGGAGCGGCGGGCGTGGGCCGGCCGTGAGCCGACGCGTCGCGGTGATCGGCGCCGGGGCGGCAGGCACGATGGCCGCCATCTTCGCCGCCGAGTCGGGCGCGGAGACGGTTCTCCTCGAGCGCACACGAGACGGGGGCCGCAAGATTCTCATCAGCGGCGGCGGCCGCTGCAACGTCCTGCCCGCCCGCGTGGACGAGACGCGCTTCGTCACCGATTCGTCGCCCAACACACTGCGCAAGATCGTGCGCGCGTGGCCGCTCGCCGAGCAGATCGCCTTTTTCGAACGCGAGCTGGGAATTCCGCTCGTGGAGGAAACGGAGTCGGTGAAGCTCTTTCCGGCGTCGCATCGAGCCCGCGACGTGCGAGACGGCCTGCTGGCCTACGCCGCGCGAGCCGGCACCGTGCTGCACGCGAACACGACGGTCACCGACGTGACTCCTGGCGAGACGGGCTGGCGAGTGCATTGCGACGGCGCGGAGCCCCTCGACGTGGACGCCGTTGTCGTGGCGACGGGCGGCCTGAGCGTGCCGAACACGGGAAGCGACGGCACCGGACTCCGCGTGCTGGAGCGCCTGGGCCACACGATGCACCCGACCTACGCGGCGCTCACGCCGCTCACCGCCGAACCTGCGCCGTTCGCCGCGCTTGCCGGCGTCTCGCTTCCCGTCACCCTGACGGCGCGTTCCGACGCGCGCGAGGCCACCGCGTCCGGCGGCTTCCTCTTCACGCATCACGGCTACAGCGGTCCCTCTGTGCTCGACGTCTCGCACGTCGCCGTGCGCGCGCGCGCCGACGCGTCGTCGGCGCGGGTTTCCGTTCGCTGGACCGCGCTCGGCGACGAGGACGTGGAATCGGCCCTCCGTCCACACGGCACGCGGACGGTGCTGGGCGCGGTGCGATCGCTCGTGCCTGACCGGCTCGCAAGCCGGCTCCTCGAGCAGGCGAGCATCGACCCGACGCGTTCGCTCGCCGAACTGCCACGTGAAGAGCGACGGCGGCTGCTGGACGTGCTGCTGCGTGGCGCACTCCCCTGGACCGGAGACGAGGGATATCGCAAGGCGGAAGTGACCGGTGGCGGAGTCAGTCTGTCGGAGATCGATCCTCGCACGATGGAAAGCCGCCGGCACCCCGGCCTGTTTCTGTGCGGCGAGGTGCTCGATGCATTCGGGCCGATCGGGGGGTACAATTTCCTCTGGGCGTGGGCCACCGGCCGGGCCGCCGGCCGCGGCGTGGCGCCGCGCTGACACGCAGCTCGTTTCCCGAAGGAAGGAGGAGTACCGTGGATGCAGCAATGGTCACGACGGCGTTCGAGCTCACGGGCCACCGTCTCCTGCGCAGTCTCGGCGTCGTTCGCGGCGTGACCGTCCGGTCGCGCTCCCTGGTCGGCACGCTCCACGCGACGCTGCAGCCCATTCGCGGAGGCAATATCTCCATCCTCACGGAGCTCTGCGAGAACTCGCGCGCCGAAGCGTTCGCCTTCATGATGCGTCACGCGAGCGACCTCGGCGCGAATGCGATCATCGCGGTGCGGTACGACGCGACCGACATCATGTCGGGCGTGACCGAGGTGCTCTGCTACGGCACGGCCGTGACGGTGGAACGCACGTGATGACGCCCGCGCACCTGCTGCTGCTGCTCGGCCTCTGGTCCGTCGATGCGCGTCAGGCTCCCTCCGCGAGTCGCCAGCTCGTCGTCGTGACGACGCCGGCATGGGATTCGGTGAACGGCACGCTCAGGCGCTACTCGCGGACGGGCCCAACGTCACCGTGGGTCGCGGAGGGACCTGCCGTCCCGATCGTCGTGGGTCAGACGGGACTCGCCTGGGGCGACGCGGGAGCCGGCACGCGACGCGATCCACGCAAGCGCGAAGGCGACGGCAAGGCGCCGGCCGGACGGTTTCCGCTCGGGTCGGTGTTCGGCTTCGGCGAATCCGCGTCGATCGCCGGATTGCGCATGCCGTACGTGCCGCTCGGAGACGGCACCGAATGCGTGGATGACATCGCGTCGGCGCACTACAACCGCGTCGTCGATCGCGGCGAGGTGCGTCGCGTGGACTGGACGAGCGCGGAGCGCATGCGATCGATCGACCTGTATCGTCTCGGCATCATGGTCGACTACAACACGCGGCCGGTGCGTCGTGGCCGAGGCTCCTGCATCTTCCTGCACATCTGGCGTGCACAGGGCTCTCCGACGTCGGGCTGTACGGCGATGCGTGCCGACGACCTCGAGACCATTGCGCGCTGGCTTGATGCGTCGCGCCGCCCGATGCTCGTGCAACTGCCTGCAGCCGAATACGCGAGATTGCGTAGGCGGTGGTCGCTGCCGTGACGCAGGGCATGCTCAGCCTCGAGAGTCCGCGCTGGGCGTCGCTCACCCAGTCGTATGGCACTGCAGAGGACGTCCCGCGACTGCTCGAGGCGCTGGCGTGCATCGGAAGCACGGAAGCGCGCGCGGAGGTGTGGTTCGCACTCTGGCGTACGCTGCACCGACCGCAGGAGGCGTACTCCGCGTCATACGCTGCGGTGCCGCATCTGCTCATCATCGGGCAGGCGCTCTCGGCACGCGAATGCGCCGAGGCCGTGCACCTGGTCACGCGAATCGAGGTGAGCAGGCGTGAGCCCGCATCGGCGTCGATGCCCGACGATCTGGTGGCGGCATACGGAGAAGCGGTGGACAGCCTGCCCGCGATCGTGGCGTCGATGCACGTCGAGCCATGGTCGACCGAGATGGCACAGATCCTTGCCGCCGCGCTCCTGGCCGGGAAGCGACAGCCGGATCTCGCGCGTGACCTCCTGGAGCTCGGCCGTCCGGTGGTATGTCCCACCTGCGGAACCGATCACCCGCCGGGAGTGCCTCGCGACTGACGTCGCGACGCACCCCGAGCGACACTCACATCTCGAACTCGCTGGCGAAGGCGACGGCAAACTGAAAGGTCTTCGCCTTCGTCCTGCTCTCCATGGCGTCGGCGACGCGCTCGAGGCGCTTGGGGATGCCGAGGATCTTCTCCTGCGCCTTCTTGCCGATCTCATCGAGCCCGACGAGCGTCTCGATCGTCCAGAAGCGGATCTGTTCCTCGACGATTGTGAGATAGTCGCGCGGTCCGTAGATGCCGGCGCGCCGGATGACGTCGGCCATCTCCCGGAAGTGCGGCATGCTCACGCCCGGCATGTCGATGGACGGCATGATCTCCGCCGCCGACGCCAGCGCCGTGTTCGGGTCGCGGGCCAGCACTTCCTTGAAGATCGTGCGATAGAACGTGTAGTGCCGCGCCTCTTCCTTCGCGACATTCGAGAGCACCGTGCCGATGGTCGGCTCGTACTTGCCCGCGAGCTTGCCCGTGTTGGCGTGGCTCACCTGCGTGGCGCGCTCCTGGAGCGTCGTGTAGACGAACACGCGATAGGGATCCTTGTCCCATGCCGGCTCGAACCCCGCCTTGAGATACTCGAACTGCATTCGCTCGAGCACCGGGTTATCGAGGATCCGCGTGTCGTGCATGTAGTCGTGCAGCACGGCACCATGCCGGTCTTCTTCGGCCGTCCAGAGATTCGTCCACTTGGCCCAGAAGGTGTCGCCACCGAGGTAGGTGGCGAGGAGGCGGTGGAAGTGTGGCAGTCCTTCTTCGGTGAGGAGGTTCAGCGCCAGGGCGACGCGGGAGGGCAGGCTGATGCCGGACGACCGCGCGCGGAGCTCCCGGAGGTGATGGTCGGGATCGGTATCCGGCGCCGGTGCCAGGAGCTCGCTCGGGAACCATAGTATCCGTTTCGCTTCATGCGTGATCATGAGCTGATGCACGACCTCTTCGAGGTCAGCGAGAACTTCGACTTTGGCGAGCGTTTCCGACTCGGGAGGTGTCATGCGTGCAATTTGGCGGATGCGGCCGCGGTAGTCTAGGCGGCGATCCGGACAACCGGATCGAATCGTCACGATCTCTCCTCGCAAACCCCGAACCGTTCGGGATCGAATCGTGACGAGCCTGCGATTTCGGCCTCGAATCGTGGTGGCATCACGCAGGAGCCGGCGCTCGACCTTTACAGCGCCTGGGGGACGAGGCACGTTCCGGCATCGCCCGACCGCCCGCCCACCGGCAAGGAGTCGATCATGGACGACCACTACCGAGACACGCAGCCGGACGGCGCACTGGTGCCACCGCCACCCTTGCCGCCACTCGCACTGGCGACGTCGGCGCCCCTGCCGCCCAGACGACCGGGCGCAGACGCGATGCGGTCCCGACGTTCGAGATTCACTCAGGTGCTCGATTCGGCGCTGAATGCGCTCGACGATGTGGCCGACAGGATCGCCGCCGCAGTAGGACTGCGTTGAGCGTGGCGCATGCTGGCGGTGCACTTCCGCTGTCCGTGCTGTTGCTCGGCCTGACGGTCGCGGGCACCCAGCGCGCCAGGGTGCCGTTGCTGCAGTACCTCTCCGTCGGGTCGCACCGAATCCCGTTCGAGTCACCGGACGGATCGGCCGCGCGCTTTCGATTCGTCGATCAGGCGCTCGGACTGGCACGCCGCCCCTCGGCCGCCGTGGATGCGCGTGCGATGAGTTCGTGCTACCGCCCGATCGCCGATCCAATAGTGGGGCCGATGACGCTGCTCTTCGAATCGGACGAGATGGGACATCCCGAGTGGCTGACCGAGTTCGAGCTCATCCCCGCCGGTAATCGTCCGGACGTCGAACGCGGCTGCCAGCGCATCAACGTCGCGTCGACCGCGATCGTGACGGATCGCGGCATCCGCCTGGGTCTCACGCGCGCCGCAGTGCTGCGGCTGCTCGGCCCTCCCGAGCGCGATCATGACGGAGTGGCCGAATTCGAGCAGCTGAGCGAACGGGTCGTTCGTACCGGCGGGAGTGTAGACCGGAATGATCTCTTCTCGGCGCTGACGGTCACGTTTCGCGACGGGCGGGTGGTCGCCTTCAGCGGCGCCGTCGGCGACACGGATTGAACGCCACATGCTGGAGCGGCTCAGGCCGTCGCCGCTGTGTGGCACCGTGAGCTCCGTCGAGTGGGTGTCGATCGCCAGGTACGCTGCCGGATTCGAGGCCGACCTTGCCGTGGCGCGGCTCGAATCCGACGGAATTCTCGCGATCGCGCGCTCGAACGACATCACCGGCATCTTCGGTCCGGGATTCGGCGGAGCGACCTCCCGCGGCGTCGACGTCCTCGTGCCGTCGGATGCGGTGGATGCCGCGCGGGCGCTACTGGATCTCGCCACGTGACGTCGTGACGCTGACGGCAACGATCTATCACTTCAACATTCAGCTCGCGGACGTGGATCGCGGCGTGTACGAGCCGCTCGCCTTTCGCGTTGCGTGCCAGCCGTCGGAAACCGAGGAGTATCTCATGTCACGCGTGCTGGCGTACTGCCTCGAGTACGCGGAAGGCATCGGATTCTCGAAGGGCATCGCGGAGCCGGACGTGCCCGCACTGTTCGTTCGTGATCTCACGGGCGCACTGACCGTCTGGATCGACGTTGGCGCACCCGACGCGGCGCGACTGCACAAGGCGAGCAAGGCATCGCCCCGCGTCGTCCTCTACACGCATCGGGAGCCTCGGCACGTGCTGCAGGCGCTCACGGGTGCGCGCATCCATCGTGCGGCCGACCTCGAGCTGAACGCCATCGATCGTGTGCTGATCGACGGTCTCGTCGCACGCCTGGAGCGCCGGAACAGTTGGGAGCTGTCAGTGACCGAGCGCCATGTGTACGTCGCGGTCGGCGGTGTGACGGTCGACGGCGACGTGACTCGTTTCGTGGTGCCCTGACTCCGTTCGCCCCGTCGCCTGTGCGCCTTTCGCGCCTCAGCCGATCGCGTACCCGCGCAGTCGCTCGAGCATCCGCGTATCCGTCGCCGTTGCATCGTCCAGCTTCGGCGTCTCGATCACCTTCGGCACGCGAGCGAGACGCTCGTCCGTCATGATGCGCCGGAACGGCACTTCGCCGAGCGAACCTTCGGCAATGAGTTCGTGGCGATCCTTGCGTGACGCAAACGGCGTCTTCGAATCGTTCAGGTGCAGCACGCGGAGCCGATCGAGCCCCATCGCATCGGAGAGCCGCGTGATCACCCCATCGTAGTCGCGCACGAGATCGTAGCCTGCGGAGTAGACGTGACAGCTGTCGAGGCAGAGGCCGACACGCGACCGGTGCGCCGGATCGACGCGCTCGATGATCGCCGCGAGCTCCTCGAAGGTGGCCCCGAGGACCGTGCCTGCCCCCGCCGTCGTCTCGAGGCACAGCACGGTGGGACCGGGATTCGCCGAGAGCGCTTCCTCGATCGCGCTGGCGTTGCGCGCGAGGCCGGAGTCACGGTCGTCCATGAAGTTGCCGGGGTGCGACACGAGGAAGTCCAGGCCGAGCGCGTGGCAGCGCCGCAGCTCGGCGCCGAACGCGGCGATGGAGCGTGCGCGCAGGACGTGATCGGGGCTCGCGAGATTGATCAGGTAGGAGTCGTGCGCCATCGAGGCGGCGACGCTGGTGGCGGCGAGGCGGTCGCGGAATGACGAGCACTCATCGCCCTCGCAGTCACGCTCCGCCCATCGGGTCGCCATCTTCGTGAAGAGCTGCATGGTGGTCGCTCCGATCGCCGCAGCACGAGGGGGCGCGTCGGGTACGCCGCCGGCCGCGCTCACATGGGCGCCCAGCAGCAGCGGTATGACCGTTTTCCCATTCGCGCCCATCGGCACGTCGGCATCGAGCGACGTCACGTCGCGAGGTCCGGCGTTCGCCCGCGATGGAGGCGGCCGCAGCGCGGGCAATGGATGTCACCCGATTCCGCCAGCGCATAGTCGTACGCACGTCCGCACTGACATTCCGGTTCGAGCGCCTCGTGACCGCACCCGATGCAGAACGCATCGGCCGCGTCGTAGGCGCGAAAGCGTCCGCAGACGGCGCACCTCTTCGTGACCGTGTTCATCACCTCGCTCCGCGCAGCCAGCGCTCGGGATCGACTGCGCGCCCCTTGGGCCGCATCTCGAAGTGCAGGTGCGGCGCGAGCTCGGGGTCCGATATGCCCACCGTGCCCACGACGTCACCCTTCTTCACGCCTGCGCCCGCGCGCAGCGCTGCGCCCTGGAGCGAGGCATAGATGGAATAATCTCCTTCACCGTGCTGGATGATCACGGTGAGCCCGTAGGTGCCGAGCTGCCCGACGCTGACGACCTGCCCGGGTGCGACCGCTTTCACCGGCGTCCCGATCGCTGCGGCGATGCCCATGCCGTTCCACCGGGTCGTGGTGTTGTTCGGATTGATCACGCGGCCGAACCGGTAGAGCAGGGAGCCATCGACCGGCCAATCGAGTCGACCCGCATCGGCGATCTTGAGCGTGCTGATGGCGCGAGGCGCATTGGGTCGCGCGGCCACGGTGCGAACCCGCTGCGCTTCGATCGCAGCGAGTACGCTGCCGAGTCGCGCTTCCGACGCGCGGATCTGCGCCAGCCGGTCCTGAATCTGCTGGGTGCTCCGCTTCGCCTGACGCAGACTGGTCGAGCGTAACCGCTCGAGACTCGCCAGGCGTTCCTCCTCGCGCAACTTGTCGCCGCGGTTCTCGGCGACAGCATCGCGCAGCTTGACGAGCTCGGTCCGCTGTCGGCCGATGTCGTCGCGCAGCGTTTCCAGCCGCTTCACGAGCGAGCGATCGTGGACGGCGATCTCATGTAGATACTTGTAGCGCGCGACCAGCTCTCCGAACGACCGGGCGGTGAGCATCGCCTCCGCCGGATAGAGGGGTCCGCGCTTGTAGATCTCCACCAGGCGTCGCTGCAGGGTGGTGCGCCGCTGCGATAGCTCCGATTCCGCGCTCGTCATGCGGTCGGTCGTTTCCTGCACGACGCCATTGATGGAGGTCATCTGACGATCCAGCGCGGCCAGCATCCGCTCGGTCGCCGTGCGCTGGCGGTCGAGATTTACCAGTTCCTCGGCAAGGTCGTGCACGTTCCCTTGCAGGTTCGCCATCCGACGCTCGAGATCGGCACGCTCGCGCCGGATCCGCTCGAGCTCATCGCGTTGCGCCCGGACGCGGGACTCCGCACCCTGCGCTGGCAGCGACGCGGACACGCCGGAGCCGAGCAGGAGGCTGACGACGAGCGGCAACGCGCGCGCTAGACGCTGCGTAGATGCCTCCCGACCGAGACAGCGCTGCCGACCAGCCCGATCATCGCGCCGAAGAGGAGCCCGAGTGCGGCGAGTCGCTGATCGAAGAACACCGTCTCGATGATATAGCGATCGATCAGTAACCGGGCGAGCCACGTCAGCAGCAGCGCAAGCAGTCCGCCCATCACGCCCTTGGCGAAACCTTCGAGCAGAAATGGACGGCGAATGTAGGAATCGGTGGCTCCGACGAGTCGCATGATGGAGATCTCGCGCGCCCGGGCGAGTACGGCCATCCGGATGGTGGCGCCGATGATGATCATCGAGACCGACGCGAAGGCCAGGCCGAGCACGAGGCCGGCAATCCCGGCGATGTTGCGCAAGCGATAGAGCTTCTGGATCCATTCTTCGCCGTAGCGGATGTCGTCGACGAACGCGTACGTGTTGACGCGGGCGGCGACGCTGCGGACGGTGGCAGGACTCCGGAATCCGGGCTTGAGGCGCACGTCGATGGATGCGGGAAGGACCGCGCCCTCGAACACGTCACGAAACTCGCCAAGCTCGCGACGTGCCCGTGCGAGGGCCTCGCCCTGGGTCACCGTGCGCGCCGAGAGCACTTCGGGAAACGTTGCGATGTCGGCCGTCGCGACGGCGATCGTCTCGATGGGAGTCCCCTCCGCGACGAACGCACGTACCTCGACTCGGTCTTCGAGGCGATCGAGCGCTTCGCGGATGTTGAGCGCCACGAGTCCGAACAGTCCGAAGGCGAAGAGCGAAAAGGCGATCGTCGTCACGCTCAGCGCGCTGAGTAGCGGGGCGCGACGAAACGTCACGAGGGCGTCACGTAGCGATCGCATCAGGGCTCGCGCGCCATGCGCGGCTGGTTGGCCGAGTCGAACACGATCGCGCCGCGGTTCATCTCGATCGTCCGGAACTCCTGGCGCCGGATCAGCTCGAGATTGTGCGTAGCCATCATGACCGCCGTACCCGCCGCATTGATCTCCCGCAGGAGCTGGAAGATGCCGCGCGTGGCGCGGTCGTCGAGATTGCCGGTGGGCTCGTCGGCGATGAGCACGAACGGATCGTTCACGAGGGCACGGGCGATGGCCACCCGCTGCTGCTCGCCGCCCGAGAGCTCCCTCGGATAAGCGGTACCCTTCGAGGCGAGCCCTACCTGCGTCAGGACGCGGGCCACCTTGGGCCCGATCGTGGCCTTTGCCGCGCCGGTGACCTCCAGCGCGAAGGCGACGTTCTGTTCCGCCGTGCGATTCTCCAGCAGCCGGAAATCCTGGAAGACGATCCCCAGCTTGCGCCGCAGGCGCGCGACATCTCCCGGCGTGGCATCGAGCGAGCTCGTTCCGCTCACACGAACCTCGCCAGCGGTGGGCCGTTCCTCGAGGTACACCATGCGCAGCAGCGTCGTCTTGCCCGCACCGCTCGCGCCGGTGAGAAAGACGAACTCACCCTTGCCCACGTGCAGCGTGATGTCCTGAACCGCGGTGCCGGTGCGCGCGTAGCTCTTCGTGACGTTGAAGAAGCGGATCATGCCTTGTGCATGAGAGGCCCGTCGTCGATCGCGTCCTCGAGATCGAGAATCTCCCAGCTCGAGCGCGCGGTGACGGTATCGATGACGGCCTTGAGCAAGCCGATCAGAATGGGTCCGATGAGGATGCCCGCCAGTCCGAACGTGTACACGCCGGTGATGAGCGCGACGAACATCCAGTAGAAGTTGAGGACCCGTGACCGTTCGGCGGCGATCTTCGGCCGAAGGTACATGGAGATGAATCCGGTGTTCACCACCGTCCCGATCGCGACCATCGCGATCGCCGGTCCCACCGCATCCCGAAAGACGACGAGCCAGATCGCCACCGGTACGTACACGCTCCAGGAGCCGACGATCGGAAAGAACCCGATGATGAACGACACCACGGCGAGCGCACCAGCGAGAGGCACGCCGAACGCCAGGTTCATCAGCAGAATGATCACCGACTTCATGGTCTGGGTGAGCAGCGTGGAGTAGATGGCCCCGTACAGCACGCCGCGCACGTTCGTCTCCAGCGCGCGACGCAGCTCGGCGTACCGTGGCGGAATCTTGCCGGCGACGTACGACCCGACCTTGTCTGCCTCGATCAGGATGTAGAAGGAGGTGAACAGGAAGATGGTGGCAGAGATCGAGAAGTCCTTCACGGCGGCCTTGAGGACACCCGGAATCCGCGACCCGTACGCCGTCGCGCTGACCACGAAGCCGCCGAGCGCATTGCTGAACCGGGCGTCCTTGAACATGGGAATGCGCCGCACCGCGGCGTCCACCTTGGCCTCGATCTCGTCCTGGTGCATCGCCGCGTACCCCACCACATCCGCCATCTCGCTGTAGCTGTACGCCAGCACGAGGAGCACGGGCAGGATCACGCCGAGAAGCGTGAGGATGGCCGAGAGGTTTCGCCGGCGAGTGCGCGCGAGCAGGCGAAGATGCAGTGGACGAATGTAGAATCCGATGATCACGCCGAGCACGGCCGCCACGACGACCGACTTGACCATCCAGAAGAACAGCGCAAGCACGATCGTGCCCAGCAACAGCGTGATGAAGATGCGCCGCACTTCGGGCAGCGACAGGTCGCCAATGCGCGAATTGCCCCGGCGTTCGACGCGGCGCCGCTCGGAGGGTTGGCCGGGTGAGGCGATGATGGATCCAGCCATCAGTGCAATGCCTGCTCGATGTCGGCGATGAGATCGTCGGCGTCCTCGATGCCGACGCTCACGCGAAGGAAGCCGTCCGGAATGCCCAGCCGGGTACGTTCGTCTGGCGTGAGATGCGCGTGCGAGTTGTGCCTCGGCTCGCTGATCAGGGAGTCTACACCGCCGAGGCTCGGCGCGTGCCGGATGAGCTTGAGCTTCCGCAGGAACCGTTCGGTGGCGCGTCCCCCTCCGGCCAGCTCCAGCGCGAGCATTCCCCCGAAGCCGCTGAGCTGCGCCACGGCGATCTCGTGATCGGGATGACTCGGCAGACCCGGATAGTGTGCTGCGCGAACTTCCTTGCGAGCGCTGCACCACTGCGCGATGCGCAGTGCGTTCTCGTTCTGGCGTGACACGCGCACGTGGAGCGTCTTGAGGCCGCGCTCGAGCAACCAGCAGGCGAACGGATCGGGCGCGCCTCCCCACATCATCATCTTCTGGCGGACTTCTTCCACGTAGGGCGCGGTGCCCAGTACGGCGCCGCCCATCATGTCGTGATGCCCGTTGAGATATTTCGTCGTCGAATGGATGACGACGTCGGCTCCGTGCTCCAGCGGGCGGAAGTTCACCGGACTCGCAAAGGTGGAGTCCACCACGAGCGCCAGTCCCTCCGCCTGCGCAATGACGCTGATCGGCCGCAGATCGAGCACGCGACAGGTCGGGTTCACGGGCGATTCGATGAAGATGGCGCGCGTTTCCTTGCGCAACCGCTTCCGCCAGGCGCGGCTCTCGAGCGGATCGGCAAGCGTGACGTCGATGCCCAGCGCCGTGAACTCCTTCGTGAGCAGCTGTATCGTGCCGCCGTAGATCCACTTGCACGCGAGGAGATGATCGCCGGGACGCAGCAGTGCGAGCAGCGCGCACGCCGTCGCGGCCATGCCGCTGGAGAGCAGGAGCCCCGCCTCCGCCGACTCGAGCGCCGCAAGCCGCCGCTGTACCAGGTCGGCGTTCGGCGTGTTCCCGTAACGCGGATACTTGAGCCCCTCGGCCGTTCCCACATCCTGCACGTAGCTCGCGCTCTGGACCAACGGCGTGACGATCGGATCATCGATCTCTGGCTCCCGGGCGCCGCCGTGAATGGCCAGCGTCGAGAGCGCCTGCTGTCGGGCCCGCCGCGCCGGAGTCATGCGAAGTTACCGCGGCGCGTGTGCGAGTCGAGATCGGGCTTCACGACGCGCACGATTTCGGACGCCGACACGCCGCCGACGTCGCGCAGCACCACGTCGCCGCGCTTCACCGTGTCGTCCACCGCCACCGTGGCCAGTTCCTGCCGCCGCGGCCCGTACACCCATGCCAGCTCCCCGGTACCGAGCAGTCGCGCGTGCGCATCCTCCGGCGACAGCCGCACCTGCGGACCACGCTCGGTGTCGCTCGCCCGCGTCCCGATGAATTGCGCGACGCGAAGCGGGCGATTGCGCGTGTCGCTAGACACGAGCATCCGCCAGCCCGCCGACCGCCACGTAGTCCCCGTCGAGCCGCATGAGCAGACGCCGCCGATGCAGCGTCGCCAGCGTGCGCGCGCAGTCCGCCGTGGGCGAGCCGGTGGCCGACGCCAGATCGGCCGGCGCGGTGCGGCCCATCTCGTACACCTTGTTCCAGGCCTCGCGCTCACGATCGTTCACGATACCGCCGATGTGCGCGCTCGCGCCGTCGGCCGACTCCAGCACGAGCGCGAGCGTATGCCGCTCGAGCACGGCCTCGATCGCGTCCCAGTGATCTTCCGTCACACCCCGGAACAGAAAGTAGGCCTCGCGGTCGTCACGCTCTTCCGCCGCGTAGCGGAGCAGCAGCTTCGCCACGACTTCATCGGCGCACGAGTAGTCGATCATTCCAACATGCGAGAAGTCGATCACCGTGAGCGAGCGCTCGCGGGTGTCGGCGAGCAGCGCCTCGATCTGCGTGCGTACGGCGGCGCCGGTCGGGCGCGTGACCAGATTCGAATAGAGCTCGCATGACAGCGTCTGCCGTAGCACGGAGCTGACGTCGATGTGCATCATCGCGGCGGGCCCCCGGCGACCCGCTCTGGTATGGTGACCTGAACCTGTGACCCCGGGAACGGGGCCAGCTTCTCCAACAGCGGCACATCGTCGTCCCAGCTCGGCACGATCGCGATCTTCGCCGTTCCACTGCGCACGCTGACCTTTCCGTCCCAGCGCCCCACGTATCGTCGCACGCCGGCGAGACCCTGGCCGCGACCTGGATCACGAAAGCGGCTGACGCCGCGAATCACCGCCTCCTCGAGCGCCGCCGCATCATCCCATCGATCGCTGCGCACCCGGCCAGGCGCGCTCTCGAGCGATTGCCGGAAGCCGAGCCCTGCGTCGCACACGGCGATCACCACCACTCGGCGATTAGCGAGGCGCCGGCGCCAGGTGTAGGTCTGGACACCCACCCATCCGCCGCGCCCCGCGTGCTCCACGATGTTCTGGCACACCTCGGACAGCGTCATCGCGAACCCGACCGTGGCCTTGGCGTCGATGTTCAGCTCCTTGCTCAGGATCTGCTGCGCCTTCTGCTGGATGCGTCCCACGACCTCGTGCACGTCTTCGCTCTTCACCACGGGCGTGATTTCCAGCAGCACGCTCGACTCGCCACCACGCGCCTTGGGCACGGACCCGTGCAGGTCGTAGAGCTCTTCCGCATGGCGGAAAAACCCCGTGCGCGCCCAATAGGAGGCAGTCTCTTCGGCTTCCGGCGCGGTGAAGCTCGCTCGCACCTCGCGCGCCTGGCCGAGCGCCAGCAGCGCCGTGAGGCCGTAGGGTGATGCCCAGCGCGTGTGGCGCGCGTCCACGACCAGCTTGGCGTCGGGAGGAACCGTCGCGAGTTGCTCCACCACCTGCTCGAACGAGTGGTCGTCGAGCGACGGGGGCACCGTGATGACGCTGGTCACGAGAGGCTGAGTTCTCCGCGCAGGTGGGCCGCGAGACCGGTGGCACCTCGGTGCCCGACATTCCGGGCTGCGGCCACACCGGCCGCCTGCATCGCGTCCACCAACCTATCACCCGCGACCACCCTTGAGAAATAGGTCGCTCCCCAGACATCGCCGCACCCCGTGGGATCGCTGGGGGCATCGACGAGCTCGGCCGGCACCCGCGCCGTGCGCACGGCCCCCCCCCGGCCCGTGCCGCCCCCGGGCGCACGGGGGCGCCCGCGGCGGGGGGGGGGGGGGGGGATCGTGGG
>JAJAYP010000081.1 GCA_026786185.1 Gemmatimonadaceae bacterium | reverse complement strand
CTCGCCGTGCAACCGAAGTTCATCGTGCTCGATGAGCCGGTGTCGGCGCTCGACGTCTCGGTGCAGGCGCAGGTGATCAACCTGCTGCAGGACCTGCAGCGTGATCGCGGGCTGACCTACCTGTTCATCGCGCACGATCTGTCAGTGGTGGAGCACATCGCCGATCGCGTGGCCGTGATGTACCTGGGGCACATCGTGGAGACGGCTCCGGTTTCCGCCCTCTACGGCGAGCCGATCATGCCGTACACGCAGGCGCTGCTGTCGGCGGTGCCGGCGCCGGATCCGGGCGTCAAGCGCGAGCGCATTCTGCTCGCGGGCGACGTGCCGTCGCCAGCGAACCCGCCCACCGGCTGTGTCTTCCACCCGCGATGCCAGCACCCCGCGCACGACGCGTCATGCGCGGTGATCGTCCCGCCACTGGAGGAAAAGCGGCCCGGCCACTGGGCGGCCTGCATCAAGCAGCCGCCGTCGCAGGTGTCGTGGGACGCACAGCGGGCAGCAGGCGGCACGAAACCGCCCGAGTTCTTCCTCCCTCGCGCCGCGCTACACCGGGGTGCCGCACCGGCACCGCGTCCGTCCGACCTCACCTCGAGCTGATCAATGCCCGACAGAAACGAACCGGTCTTCACGCAGCCGCAGGCGGGCGCGCTCACGCACGACGAACCGCCGGCGGGCATCGCGCACATCACCGACAACCGGGGATTTTTTGGTCACCCGCGCGGTCTGTCGACGCTGTTCTTCACCGAGATGTGGGAACGCTTCTCGTACTACGGCATCCGTCCGCTGCTCGTCCTCTTCATGACGGCGGCGCTGACGCGTGGCGGATTCGGCTTCGATCGCGCCACCGCGTCGGCCATCGTCGGCATCTACGCCGCGAGCGTCTATCTGGCGTCGTTGCCTGGCGGCTGGGTCGCTGACCGATGGCTCGGGCTGCGGCGCGCGATCTGGTGGGGCGGTGTGCTCATCGCGCTCGGTCACCTCTCCATCGCCCTCTCCCTGCTGTTCGCGCAACAGGCCTTCTTCCTCGGCCTCATTCTCATCGTCATGGGTACGGGGCTGCTGAAGCCCAACATCTCCGCGATCGTGGGTGACCTCTACCCTGAAGGCGGCGCGCGGCGTGACGCCGGCTTCTCGGTGTTCTACATGGGCATCAACGCGGGCGCGCTCATCGCGCCGCTCATCACGGGCTTCCTCGGAGAGCGTGTGGGGTGGCATTGGGGCTTCGGTGCGGCCGGCGTCGGCATGCTCATAGGACTACTCACCTTCCGCATGCGTGCGCAGGACACGCTCGGCCCCATCGGCACCACACCGGCCGGGACCGTCGCCGAGCAGCAACGCGTGCGTACGATCACCCTCGGGTCGCTCGTCGTGATTGCGTTGCTCGTCGTCCTGGCGATGATGGGCGTAATCACCGTCCAGCCGCTGGCGATCGCCAACATGATGAAGAACATCATCCTGGCGATGGCGGTGCTGTACTTCGCCTACCTGTTTCTGTTCGCCGGCCTCACCGGTGACGAGAAGAAGGGCATCGCGGTGGTGCTGGTGCTGTTCATCTTCTCCGTCGTCTTCTGGTCGGCCTTCGAGCAGGCGCCAACCTCACTCAACCTGTTCGCCCGCGACTTCACCGACCGTACGCTGTTCGGGTGGGAGATGCCGACGACCTGGCTGCAGTCCGTGAACTCGCTCTTCGTCATCATGTTCGCGCCGATTTTGGGAGCGCTCTGGGTGGCACTGGGCAGTCGGGGCAAGGACCTCTCGAGCCCCGCCAAGTTTGCCATCGGCCTCGCATTCGCCGGAGTAGGATTCCTGCTCATGGTAGCGGCATCCAATCGCGTCATCTCCGGCGGCGAGGCCGTGCGCGTCTCGATGCTGTGGTTGATCGCCAGCTACTTCTTCCAGAGCATCGGTGAGCTCGCGCTCAGTCCCGTCGGTCTCAGCTCGATGACGAAGCTGGCGCCACGGCGGTTCGCCGGCCTCACCATGGGCGCCTGGTTCACCTCCATCGCGCTGGGCAACCTCATCGCCGGTATCGTGGGCGGGAACGTGGACCCCGAGAAGCTGACCGAGATGCCGATCCTGTTCCAGCGCACGGCGATGTCGCTGTTCATCGCGACCGCAGCGCTGTGCGTGCTGATCATTCCCATCCGGAACATGATGGCGAAACGGAGCGGCGGAAGAATCCGCTGACGGAGCGGTCGCCGCCCGCGCGCGGGCAGGCCGCGCCCCTTCCGCCGGTCGGTTGCTACGGCCAGGCGAAGATCGACGTCGGTACCGTGACTTCCTTGCCCACGGCCACGTCCCGGGCATTGCGGAACACGAATGCCGTCCGGTCGGCGTTCGTGAAGCTGAGCGTCCAACGCGCGTTCGCACCGCCGGTCACCGGAAAGGCGAGATCGGCGCGCCAGACGCGCGCCGAGCGCGGCGGAATCGACGCGAGCAGGCTGATGCCGAGTGACGCCTTGACGGATGTCGTCACGCCGTACGGCACGTCGCCGGCCCATTGGCGCCCGACGTCGCCGAACACAGCCACACCGGCGTCGGCCGCACCGCGGATGTTGCCGAGCACGTAGCGCTCCTCGGTGCGTGCCACCAACCGTTGGCCGCCGGCGTAGTACGATTCCTCGTATCCCCGGACACCACCCTCCGGCACGCCGAGCAGCAATTGAAACGGGGTCCGTTGCCGGTAGGCGCCGCTGAACTCCAGCGCGAGCTGATTGCGGTGCCGGGACGAGATTCTGGTGTAGTTGGTGACTCGGCCCGTGGCGATCACTCCGTCCCACGACCTGGATCCGATTGGCCGTCGTCCCTCCGCCTGGAGCTGGAGCCGGGAGGTCATTCGGCCGGAGGTCGCGCCCACGTACAGATCACCTGCGAGAAAGACGTCTTCCTCCTCACGCTCGCCCGGCTTGGGTAGGCTGCGACCGAACAGCATGCCCAGCTGTAGTCCGATGGGCACGTCCTGCACCGCTGTGAGCGCGTCGACTCCCTCGAGGCGCGCGAAGGTGATCTTGCGGACCCCGATCAACGCATTCGCCCGGAGGATGCGGTGTCGGGCGAATGGAGCCGGCACGGGTCCGATGTCACGCACCATGCCCGATTCGGGGAGTGTGAGCCGGTCACCAGGACGTTCCTGCAGGCCCGTGAGCGAGAAGCCCACGAGGTGCGGCGGGCCCACGTTGCCGACGCGAAGAATGCCGCCTACGTCGAAGAAGCCCCGCTGCAGGGCAACTCGCGGACGAATGCCGTCCGGCTGACGCAGCTCGACAAAGCCATTGGCCTGACCGAGGCGAACACGCCAGCCGACCCGCTGCAGGTCGGTGAGGAACGGATGCGCGGCCTCGCTGCGCCATGACCCGCCGAGCGAGGCTCGTTCGCCTTCGACCGAGAACGTCCACGGGCGACCGAGAAACTGGTGATCGATGATCCGAATGCCGATCGCATCGCGAAAGCTCGCGCCGTCTCTCCAGCTCACGGCGGCATACAACCCCTGCCCTGCCACGTTCGCGCTACCTCCCAGCACCGAAGTGAGGTGCGGCGAGGCGGCGCGCACATTGCCCCCGAACACGATGGCCGCCTCGTCACTGGTCGCAACCTCGAGATCCACCCCGCCCGACTCGTTGGCCACGACGAACGCGTCGGCCTCGGCGATGTACGGTTGCGCGCGCAGGATGCGCTCCGAGTCGGCGCGGCGCTGCTCGCTGCATGCGTCGCCGCGCTCCAGGAGGAGGAAGCGACGGATCAACTCGGGTCGCGTCGTGGCGTGAAACGCCCGTGCGATGGACGCCAGTCGCGGCACGCGCGCGAGGCTCGCGACGGTCGGCGCGTCGGCGTAGATGACGATGTCGTTGATCGGCTGGCCGGCACAGGAGACAATCGGCCGGCCCGAGGGCGCGCGCGATGGGGGAGCCTGCGCGCCGGCCGAGGAGGCCGAACCGATCGACAGCACCAGCACCAGCGCCGACCCGAGACGGCGCGAAGTCACGTGGGCTACTTGCCCATGCGGCGCTTCAGTTCCGCGAGCCGACGGTCGGCGTCCGCGTCGCGATACGACCGCGCGCGCGCTCGTCCCATCGCGTCGAACTCCTCCGCGACGCGCGCGCCATCTCCCGCCGCCTCGTCGGCCTCCGCCGCCGCGGCTCTCGCATCCGCGCCGATCGTGCTGTCGGGCGTCGCACTGCCGAGCATCGCGCCCTTCAGCTCCGACGCCATTTCGGCCACCTCGCGCTCGGCGATCGAGAGCTCCGCGTCCTGCGCCTCCAGCTTGCGCTGGTACACGGCGACACGCTCGGCGTGGTGCCCTTCGTATTTCGCCGCGAGGGCCACGGTCTCCGCGTCGTTGATCGCCGCGGCCTGCCCTTTTCGGCGCTGCACCGTCTCGAGCTCGCGCCGCTCGGCGTCGAGTCGCGTGCGCGTTGACGCGGTGCCGGCACGCAGGTCTTCGAGACCCATGCGCGCCGTCACGAGTGTCTGCTTCATGCGCGCGAGTCCCGCGCGGCGCTCTTCTGGCGGAGTGGCGCGATCCATCAGGTCGCGGAGTGTTTGGCGGAAAGAGTCGAACATGCGAGGCCCGGAGCGCGCTGGACGCAGGGAAACACGGGGCGACGCGGCGCTGGAGCAGCCGAACGCCAGCGTTTAGAATACAGGATGCACGCGCGCGCCCGCAACCTCGCTGATGTCATCGCGATCCCATCACCGCCCGTTGCCATCACGGCGACGACGGAAGTCATCCGTGACGTGATGCGCACGCGCGCGAACGTGTCGTACACCGACGCGGCGCGGGCGGCCGGCGGGCGGCCGGATGTGCTGCCGGTGCTGCCGAGGGAAGATGCCGACGCGATGCTCGACGGCATGGCCGGTCTGATCCTGACGGGCGGAGAGGACGTCGATCCGTCCCACTACGGCAGCGCGCCGCATCCATCGCTGGGGGCCGTCCACGCGGAGCGCGATGCGTTCGAGCTGGCGCTCGTGCGGGCGGCGCGCGAACGTCGACTCCCCACGCTGGCGATTTGCCGCGGCGTCCAGGTAGCGAACGTCGCGTTGGGGGGCACACTCGTGCAGGATCTGCCCTCGGAACGGCCCGCCGCGCTGCCACACGATGGACCGTTCGGTCGCAGCGACCGCGTGCACGAGGTGCTCCTCGTCGCGGGATCGCGGCTATCGTCGGCCATCGGAGCGACTCGGGTGACGACCAACTCGCTGCACCATCAGGCCATCTCGCGCATCGGCGAGGGACTCGTGGCCGTGGCCCATGCGCCCGACGGCGTGGTGGAGGGGGTGGACTGGGCGGACGAGGACTGGTGGATGACCGGCGTGCAGTGGCACCCTGAAGAGCTCACGGCCACAGCCGAAAGCTGGGATCGGGCACTGTTCGCCGCGTTCGGCGCAGCAGTCCGTGCACGGCTCCTCAGCTCGCGCGGCGCCAGCGCGCCTCGTTCGTGACCTGCCGGATGAGGCGATCGGGCGAGTAGCGATCGGGAAAGAGCATCGTGTCGCTGACGTCATTGAGCGCGGCGCGGAGCAGTCCGAAGCGTTCCGCCGCAGTGGCGTACAGTGTCGCGAGGCCGTGATTCTCGGCGAGCCGATGATCGGCCGCGAGTTGAAAGCCGCGCCGGCCCATCTCCTCGTAGTAGTCGAGGTCGGGGCCGCCGCGCCGCCAGCGGCGATGCTCGATGTAATCGGGAAAGAATCCACTTACCCACAGTGCATAGTTCCCGAGATGGGTGCGCACCAGAAAGCTGCGCCTGCCATCGCGATCGTTCACGTCCGCGGCCAGGTCGACGAGGCTTGCATAGATCTGGTCGTCCGACTCCCCGACACGCCACGCGCGGTCGCGCAGCCCGAAGTGCAGCATGAGCGACGCGAGGTAGTCAGCGACGAGGCGATCGTCTTCGCCCAGTCGCGTCAATGCATGTCGCACCATGACGTAGGCGAACAGCCGTAGCGACGCGCAGGCGCCTTGTCGCGAGCGGAGTAGCGCGCCCGGCAGTCGCGGGTCGTCGAGCACCGTATCGATGCCATGGTCGGCGAGCTCCTGCTCCACCTGCGAGAGTTCGGTGCCCGAATCGCGCGCAATCAGGCGCGCCACCAGTTGCGCGTCGTCGCGCGTGAGATGATGCCGAGTGTCTGCGAGAATCATGTGGCCATGTCCTCCTCGTGTCCCGTTACCCGCGCCAGCGACGGAAGTGTCGATCGATGCGCTCCAGTATTGTGGACGACTCGGATCGACGGTGGTTTCTGACGGGTGCGCCTCGTGACGGGCGAGGAACCGCGACAGCGCTCGGCGGATAGCCACACCGGTTGCGCAGCGAACGCTGCGGAGTCGTCGGGGTATCACCATCAGCGCCCATTCGGCAGGGTGGCGAGCATCACGGTGCGCGCCATACCTTGCCTCCCGTCCCCACCCGCGCCATCGAGGAGCACGTGCTGTACTTCTGCATTCCCGCCTACAACGAGGCCCCCACGATCGGCTTGCTCCTCTGGCGCCTGCGCAAGGTGTTCCAGGAGCATCCGCGCGAGTACGAGGTCATCGTCTTCGACGACGGGAGCACCGATGCCACGGCCGATATACTGGCGCCGTACAAGTCTGTGATGCCCCTCACCGTGCTGGGCGGCGCACGCGTCGGGTACGCTGCAGCCGTCGATGCGTTGTGCCGAGAGGCCTCGCGACGCACCCGATATCCACGGCGCGACGCCGTGATCTTCGTGCAGGCGGACTTCACCGATCAGCCGGAACATCTGCCGGAGCTGATCAAGCGGTTCGACGGCGGCGCCGATATCGTCATCGGTGAGCGTCCCGCGGATGCCGCGACCGTTCCCGCGCCCGTCCGCTCGCTGCGGCGCGTCGCACCGTGGGTCGTGCGTGCGTTCGTGAACGTCGCCGGGGTGAAGGACCTGTTTTCCTCGCTGCGACTGTTCCGCGTCTCCGTGCTCCGTGACCTGCTGAAGGAGCGCGGCGACGCTCCGCTGCTCGAGGGGGACGGATGGAGCGCGACCGCCGATCTGCTGCTCAGGGCGGCGCCACATGCGCGCCGCGTCGAGACGGTGGAGCTCTCGCCCCGCTACGATGTCCGCGAGCGTGCGTCGCGCATCCGGCCATGGTCCGACGCGCTGACGCTCTTTCGCTTCGCTCGCGCCGCGGGGCGACGCGGCGGGCCGGCGGTTCGCGCATGAGCTCCCCCGTGCGCCGCGCCGCTCGCGACGCCATTGCGTTGGCGCTGTTGCTCGTCACACCCGTCGCCGCACAGGAGCGGGCCAATGGCGCCATGCCTGTCCCATTCGGCGTCGGCGAACGCCTCGTGTACGACGTCAAGTTCGGAAAGCTGCGCGTCGGCTCCGGCTCGATGGAAGTCTTCGACGTGCAGGACGTTCGCGGCCGGTCCACCTGGCACACGATCTTCCAGGTGCGCGGCGGCACGTTCTTCTATCGCGTCAACGACCAGTACGAGAGCTGGATCGATCGCCACACCGGCAACTCGCTCCGCTTCCGGCAGGACCTGAACGAAGGCCGGCGCGATGTCGAGCGCTCCTACGACATCTTTCCCGAGCGCGCGGTATACCAGGAGAGTGGCGAGGACACGACGAGGGCGAGCGTGAAGAATCCGCTCGACGACGGATCATTTCTCTATTTTCTGCGCACGATTCCGCTCGCCGTGGGCGAGACCTACAGCTTCGAGCGATACTTCCGACCCGACCGCAACCCGGTCACGATCAAGGTGCTGCGAAAGGAACGCATCTCCGTCCCCGCCGGCACCTTCGATGCCATCGTCGTGCAGCCCGTCATCAAGACGCCGGGCATCTTCTCGGAGAATGGCCGCGCGGAGATCTGGCTTTCGGACGACGAGAATCGCATCATGCTGCAGATGAAGTCGGGACTTTCGTTCGGCTCCCTCAACCTGTACCTCAAATCGTACCGCCCAGCCCAGGCCGGCGCGACCGTCCGCCAGCCGTAGAATCCGGCAGCGCGGCGGGCGACGTTCGCCGCGCAGTCGACACGACCCACGCCGGCGCGCGGCCCGGCGAAGCAGATCTCGCGGCCGTGCGCACCGTGCCGGTCGCCGTCCGGCCCAACAAGGTGAACGCGCGTGAATTCGCGCAGCCCCCGGGCAACGACCGCAGCTTCGGCGCGTTCCTTGGTGCGCTCCCCGACGTTCTCGTCGCCCGTGATTTTCTCGCCGTGGTGCGCGCGATCGCGAGTGCCGCCGGTCTGCAGCGCGGCGTCGTGGTGATGCTGGGCGGACACGTGGTGAAGACCGGACTCGCTCCCACACTCATCGAGCTGATGACGCGCGGCGTCATCACGCACGTCGCGATGAATGGATCAGGCGCGATTCACGATTTCGAGATCGCCCGATTCGGCGCGACATCGGAGGACGTGGCGGCGGGACTCAAGGACGGCACGTTCGGCATGGCCGAGGAAACGGGGCGCGAGATGAACGACGCGTTCGTGGCGGGCATGCAGGCCGGACAGGGCATGGGCGAGTCGCTCGGGGTGGCCCTCGAGCGCGCGCCGTCGCTCGCCAACCCCGAGCTGTCGCTGCTGCTCGCGGCGCGCCGGCTCAGCATTCCGATTTCCGTGCACGCCGCACTTGGCGCCGAGATCATCCATCAGCATCCCGCGGCGAGCGGCGCGGCGATCGGCGACACCAGCCATCGCGACTTTCGCCGCCTTGCGCATTCGCTCATCCGCCTCGACGATGGCGGCGTGGTGCTCAACCTGGGCAGCGCCGTGATCATGCCGGAGGTCTTCCTCAAGGCACTCACCATCGCGCGCAATCTGGGGGGCGGAAAGCCGGAGGCCTTCACGAGCGTCGATCTCGACATGCAGCGGCACCATCGCCCGCGCATGAACGTGGTGCAGCGGCCCACGCTGCACAGCGGCAAGGGCTACGAGATCACGGGCCACCACGAGATCATGGTGCCGCTGCTCGTGTGGGCGGTCGCGCAGGCGCTCGACGTGGGGCTCACTACCGTGTCCCCGACCACCGCTCCCGCATCCGGCGCGCCGTCTCGGGGCTGAAGATGCGGATGACCAGATAGATCAGCGCACCGACGATCGCGATCTTGATGGCGAGACCGAGCAGGCCGCCGAAGACGCCGAGCACGACGCCGAACAGTCCGAACACGATTCGCAGGACGAACAGTCCCGCGACTGCGAACAAGCCGATCATGAAGATGGTGCGCAACATCTGGCGGTCCCCCGTGTGAGTCTGACTCCCGTACGCGATGCTGGCGCGCAGGTTTCACCCATCTCGTGGTCGGTCCCGGACGTCGGCCTTCCCATGCAGAATGTGCAGCGGCGGGTGAGAGTGCGCACGCGCGGGTCTCCGCCGCAAGTCGTCGCCGAGGCCACCTGACGAATGTCCGGAAAAGCCCACTTAACCCGTTATTTAGCCTTTTGAAGGTTAGCACTCACTAGCCGTATGAGGTGCGCGCGCTATTTTCCGCTGCATCAACACGTTGCGCCCGCCTCCCCGTCTTTCTTCGGGGTCCGTTTTCTGGTCTGGCCGTCGCTGTCCGACCGTCCGACCGCTCGACCGTCAGATCAGCCGTCATGGGCGAAGCACTCTATCAGATCATGGGGCGCCATCAGGTGCCCGCGCTCCCCGAGCGCAAGCCGTCCTGGCTCAAGGTGAAGGCGCCGGGTGGTCCGAACTACCTCCGCCTCAAGCAGCTCATGGCGGACCTCGACCTCAACACCGTGTGCGCGGAAGCGCGTTGCCCCAACGTGGGGGAGTGCTGGGAGAACGGCACGGCCACGTTCATGATCCTGGGCAACGTGTGCACGCGCAATTGCGCGTACTGCGCCGTCGCGCACGGTCGGCCACCCCGGTACGACCCGTCCGAGCCCGATCGGGTAGCCGAAGCCGCGACCGTCATGAAGCTCCAGCACATCGTCCTCACGTCGGTGGACCGCGACGACCTGCCCGACTTCGGTGCGTGGGCGTTTGCCGAGACGATTCGGCAGATCAAGCTCCGCAACCCGGAGACGTCCGTGGAGGTGCTCGTCCCGGATTTCCAGGGCAACGAGCGGTCCATCCGCACCGTGCTCGAGGCGGAGCCGGACATCTACAATCACAATACCGAAACGGTACCTCGGCTCTACAAGAAGTGCCGGCCGGGCGGACGCTACGAGCGAGTGATGAACATCTTCACGACGTCGAAGCGGCTCGCGCCGCACATTCCCACCAAGACCGGGATGATCCTCGGGATGGGCGAGACGAATGAGGAGATCGTGGCGGTGATGAAGGATCTTCGCGCGGTCGACGTCGACATTCTCACGTTGGGCCAGTACCTGCGTCCGTCCGACGGACACGTGGCGCTCGACCGCTACGTGACACCAGCGGAGTTTCGTACGCTGTACGAGATCGGCATGGAGATGGGCTTTCGCCATGTGGAGAGCGGACCGCTGGTGCGCTCGAGCTATCACGCCTGGGAGCAGGTCGTGGCCGCCGGGGGGGGGGGGGGGGGGGG
>JAJAYP010000080.1 GCA_026786185.1 Gemmatimonadaceae bacterium | reverse complement strand
GCTCTGGGGCGCGTTCGGCACGACCGGGCAGCGCTGCACAGCTACGAGCCGGTTGATCCTGCAGTCGGGGATCCACGATCAGTTTCTCGGACGGCTGATCGATCGTGCGCGCGCGATGAAGCTCGGCGACGGGCGGAAGAAAGGCACCGACGTGGGTCCGCTCATTCACGAGCGGTCCCGCCAGAAGGTTGAGCGGTACATCGACATCGGCCAGGCAGACGGGGCCGACCTCGTGTGCGGCGGACGTCGGCCTGATGGGAAGGGCCATGAGCGCGGCTTCTATTTCGAGCCGACGATTTTCGCGCGTGTTGCAGCAGGCATGCGGATCGAGCAGGAGGAAATTTTCGGTCCGGTGCTGAGCGTGATCCGCGTGGCGGATGCGGATGAGGCTTTTCGCGTCAACAACGGCGTGAAGTACGGGCTGTCATCGGCACTGTACACGCGCGACGTGAGCCTCGCCTTCCGCGCGTTCAATGAGCTCGACAACGGAATCACCTACATCAACGCGCCGACGATCGGCGCCGAAGCGCATCTGCCCTTCGGCGGGGTGAAGCAGACGGGGAACGGACATCGGGAGGGCGGCTGGGAAGTGTACGACTTCTATTCGGAAACAAAGGTCGGCTACTGCGACTTCTCCGGTGCCCTTCAGCGGGCCCAGATCGACAATTACGTCAGCTCGCCCGACTGAGTTGGCGGACGGGGCGGCCGGGGCGCGCTTGCTGCGCTATGGGACGGTGGATTTAATTGCGGGGTGTCCATGCCAGCCACTCCGGAGCCGTCTCAGGTCCCGTCGCGAATGATCACGCCCGAGCGCAAGCTCGAGGCGCTGCAGCACGTCAACCGGCGGCGCGACGGCTACCACTTCCTGTGGGACTGGGTCAAGATTCTCACCATCTCGATCGGGCTGTTCCTCGTCCTCCGCACGTTCGTCGTCGAGGCGTTCAAGATTCCGAGCGGGAGCATGGAAGGCACGTTGCTGGTGGGCGATTTCCTGCTGGTGAACAAGCTGGTGTACGGCGCGGAGGTACCGGGGACGGGCGGGCGCAGGCTGCCGGCCATGCGCACCCCGCAGCGCGGCGACGTGATCGTGTTCGAGTGGCCGAAGGACCGCACGAAGAATTTCGTGAAACGGCTCGTGGGTGTGCCGGGCGATACGCTCGCGATGCGCGACGGTATCCTGATCCGGAACGGAGTGGCGCTGGCGGAGCCGTACGTCTCGCACTCCGATCCCGCCGCTGATCCGGTGTGGGACGAGTTTCGCTGGCAGAGCCGGTTCCTCGTGCGCACGGCCGATGCGGCGGTGGCCTACCATCCATCACGAAACAACTGGGGGCCGTTGGTCGTCCCTCAGTTGCAGTACTTCGTGCTGGGCGACAATCGGGACAACTCGCTCGACAGCCGCTACTGGGGATTCGTCCCCGACTCGCTGCTGCGCGGGCGCCCCGAGGTGGTCTACTTCAGCTTCTCTCCGGATTCCGCCGATCTCACCTGGCTGACCCACGTCCGATGGACGCGGCTCGGCGAGCGCGTGCACTGATCTAGCCGTTCGACCACACCGGTCGCCTCTCGCCCCGCTACCTGCCGCTCCACGCGCGGCGGGGCCGCCGTCCCCAGGAACCGCTCCGCATGGCCAGCACTCCGAACAGCAAGAAGTCGTCGTTCGAGGAGGGTTCGCTCGACCAGTATCTTCGCGACATCAGCATCTATCCCCTGATCACGCGGGAGGATGAGGTCGCGCTCGCGCAGAAGATCCACGTCGGCGATCAGGAAGCGCTCGACAAGCTCGTGCGATCCAACCTGCGCTTCGTCGTCAGCGTCGCAAAGAAGTACCAGAATCAGGGCGTGTCGTTGTCCGACCTGATCAACGAGGGCAACCTCGGACTCATCCGCGCCGCGCACAAGTTCGACGAGACGAAGGGGATCAAGTTCATCTCGTACGCCGTGTGGTGGATCAGGCAGGCGATTCTCCAGGCGCTGGCGGAGCAGAGTCGCATCGTACGCGTGCCGCTGAACCGCGCCGGCACGCTGCACCGTATCGGCAAGCGCGCGAGCTTCCTCCTTCAGGAGCTTGGCCGCGAGGCGACGCACGCCGAGATCGCCGAGGGGATGGACATCACGGAAGAGGAAGTCGCGAAGACGATGTCGATCTCGCAGACGCATCTGTCGCTCGATGCGCCGATGACGCCGGGCGAGGACAACCGGTTGCTCGATTACCTGCCCGACAATCTCAACCCGACGCCGGACGAGCTCACGTTCGAGAAAGCGTTGACGGAGAGCATCGAGGAGGCGCTCGCGCACCTCAAGGAGCGGGAATCGAAGATCCTGCGGCTGTACTTCGGGCTCGATGGGGAGGAGCCGATGACGCTCGAGCAGATCGGCAGTCTGCTGGGCATCACGCGCGAGCGGGTGCGGCAGATCAAGGAGAAGGCGTTGTCGCGTCTGCGGCATGTGTCGCGGGCACGGGCGCTGGAGAGCTATTTGGGCTGACCCCGCGGGCTATCGCGACGCGGGCGCACGGCGATATCATCCGTTTGCGGCATGTCGACGCCGGCATCGCGGGCTTCATTCGGGCCGGTCCGATAACCAGTGGAGTACGCATGCAACGATGCATTCTCGTTCTCGCCTTCGCATCGTTGTCGATCGCCGGATGCGGCGAAGGGATCACGGAGCCGATCGTTCCCGACGCCGCCGACGAGCGTGTCGGCCCCGTCCCCGCCCTCGATCCGGTCGTTGTCCTCCTTGCCGTAGAGCCGGTCGGAGCCGCCGCCGCCCCGCCTCGTGTCGCCCCCCGCGCGCCCGACAAG
>JAJAYP010000079.1 GCA_026786185.1 Gemmatimonadaceae bacterium | reverse complement strand
TTTGGGGGTTTGGTCGCAACGCGCGGGGCGGTATAAAACCCCAGGGCGGCACGCTAATATCGGGTCGGGCGCGTCGGTGATCACTTCCACGACGACTTCGCCGCGGATGCCGTGTGCCTTCCGGACCCGCCCGACGATGATGTAGGCGGGCGGGGTCATCGGAGCCCGACTCCTACGCGTCGTCCTTCTTGTCGCCGAGAGGGACCGCTCTGGCCTGGAGCTTCCCGGCGAGGCGCGTTTCGTGGCGCTGCTTGAGCACGCCGGCCTTGCGGAGCAGCGACCGGACCGTATCGGTGGGCTGCGCGCCGACGTTGAGCCAGTAGTTCACGCGGTCCGTGTCGAGATTGATCGCCTGTTCGCCCGTGCGGGGCTGATACTGTCCGACGATCTCGAGAAACTTGCCATCGCGCGGACTCTTGGAATCGGCGACGACGATGCGGTACATGGGCGACTTCTTCCGGCCCACGCGGCGAAGGCGAATCTTGACGGCCACTCGGAACTCCTGGCTGGGGACTGCTGGCTGCTTCTTGGGCTCATCGCGTACCTGGCATTTCCAGGCCGCACCCGGGACTGGAAACTAACCCGTGAACCGTGAACCGTGAACCGGGTTTCTCAGCGCATTCCCCCGAACATGCCGGGGGGCATCCGCATCTTTCCCCCGGCAGCGCCGCCGGTGGCTTTCTTCATCATCTTCTGCATCTCGCGGAACTGCTCAAGCAAGCGGTTCACCTCGCTGATCGGACGGCCACAACCCTTGGCGACACGGGCGCGACGCGAGCCATTCATGAGGTCCGGCTTCTTTCGCTCCGCCTTCGTCATGGAGAGCACGATCGCCTCCATGTGGCGCATGCGTTTGGGATCCGCGTCCTTCACCTGCTTCAGCATCTTGGTGTTCACCCCCGGCATCATCTTCAACAACCCTTCCAGTGGACCGAGCTTTTCGATCTGCCGCATGGCCGTGAGAAAATCCTCGAGATCCATTCCCTCCTTGCGGACCTTGCGCTCCATCTTCTTCGCCTCGTCCACGTCGAAGGCGCCTTGCGCCTTCTCGACGAGCGAGACAATGTCGCCCTGCTGAAGGATCCGGCCGGCCATGCGGTCGGGATGAAAGTCCTCGAGCGCGTCCGATTTTTCCCCGACGCCGATGTACTTGATCGGCTTCTTCAACACGCCGTAGATGGATAGCGCGGCGCCACCGCGCGCATCGCCGTCCATCTTCGTGAGGATCACGCCGGTGACGTCGAGCTTCGCGTCGAATCCCTGGGCGATCTTCACCGCGTCCTGCCCGGTCATGCCGTCGGCAACGAGGAGGATTTCGTCCGGCTTGATCGCCGCCTTCAGCCGCACCAATTCGTCCATCAGCTCGTCGTCGATCTGCAACCGGCCCGCGGTGTCCACGAGCACGACGCGATCGCGAGCGCGGCGTGCGACGTCGATGCCGTTGCGCACGATGCGCACGACGTCGGGCTGATCGCGCTCGGCGTACACCGGGATGTCGAGCTGGGCGCCGAGGGTCTCGAGCTGATCGATGGCGGCCGGCCGATAGACGTCGGCCGCGATGAGCCGCACCTGCCGGCCCTCTCCCTTCAGCTTGCGCGCGAGTTTGGCGGCGCTCGTCGTCTTGCCCGACCCCTGCAGTCCAACCAGCATGACGATCGTGGGGGGCACGGAGCTGAGTTTCAGCCCTTCGCGCCGCTCGCCGAGCATGGCGGTGAGCTCGTCGTACACGATCTTGACGAGCTGCTGCGCCGGCGACACGGTCCGCAGCTGGGAGACGCCGACCGCCCTGGCCTCGACGCGCTCGAGGAACTCGCGCGTGAGCGCGAAGTTGACGTCCGCCTCGAGCAGGACGCGGCGCACCTCGCGCAGCCCCTCCTTGATGTCGGCCTCGTTGAGGACCCCGCGCCCGCGGAGGCGCGCGAACGTCGCCTCGAGTTTCTCGGAAAGTTCGTCGAACATAGGAGCTAAACGTAAGCTACGGATTGGGTTAGGGCAACTGTGGCTGCGCTCGAGTCCCACTCGGGGATGGACGCCTCCCGTCGCTCACTTTATGATCGACGTGGAGGCGCTGCGCGTGCGCGATCCGGCATCGGTGTTCGCGTTGCGGCGCTGGACGACGGGGGGAGGAATGCGGCTTCGGCATCTGTTGTCGGTGATGCTGGTCTGTGGGTCCGTTCAGGCGCAGTCCCCTCGGCGCGTCGTCGCCGGCACCGTGTTCGATTCCATCAACCGCGCTCCGTTGGCCGGCGCCATCGTACAGGTCGTTCTTGTCGACTTGAGCCTACGGGACACGCCCGATGCGTCAGCCCCGCGAATCTACTCCGCCACGGCGGATTCCGGGGGGCATTACCGGGTCAGCGGACTGCCCCGCGGCAGCTACGCGATCGGATTCCAGCACGACGCACTCAACGCGCTCGGGATCGAGTCGCCGCTTCGGGCCTTCCTGATGTCGGACGATTCGAACGTCACCGTGGATCTGGCGATCCCGAGCGGCAGAACGCTGCGATCGCGCCTCTGCGGCCACGACACGCGACTCGGCGGCGAGGGACTGCTGGTGGGCTACGTGCTCGATGCCCGGCGCGAGCGACTGTTGCCGGGCGCGGTGGTGCGAGCACGCTGGCTGGAGTTCGCGCTGGAGGTCGGCAATTATCGCGCGGTGACCCGGTCGGTGACGGCCATCGTCGGCGAGGATGGACGCTACCTGGCGTGCGGGTTGACAAGCGACGAAGCGGTCGTGGTGGAGGTGACGATGCCAGGCTACCGCCGGATCACGAACCGGATCGCCGTCCCGAGCGACGGATCGGCACGACAGGATTTTCGACTCGCGGATGCCGATACGGACCGCGGAGTGGCGACGCTGGCCGGACGCGTCCTCCTCCCCGACGGCACCCGGCTTGCGGCTGGGCAGGTCGTCATCGACGCACTCGCCCTCGAGGTAGCGGTCCGGAATGGCGACTTTTCCATCGCCGGCGTTCCTCCGGGAACGTGGTCGCTTGAAGCGAGGGCGATCGGCTTCGAGCCGGCGGTAGCGCTCGCCGACGCGTCTGATCGGGCGCCGGCCGTGACGACGCTCATGCTTGGTGAGCGGACGCAGTCGCTCGATGCCATCACCATTCGAGGCAGGCGAGGTGGCGACGCGAAGATCCTCGGCGCGATCGCGAGCCGGCGCAGCACATCGCTCGGCACTGTGTTCCTGCCGGGTAACGTGTACCTCGAATCCTCGTACGATCCGGCCGACGCCCTGCGCGCCGCGACGGGCTTTCGCTATGTGAGTCCCGATGTGCTCCTGAGTAGCGGATGCGGTTTCAGGTACCCGCCGGCCGAGGCGCCGCCAATCGAGACAGGACCCGTGCGCGCGCGCGCGCGGCGCCGCGCGGTGTATCTTGACGGAGCCCGCGTCGCCGGAGGGTTGGCGGAGCTCCGGACAGCGGTCACCATGCGCGACATCCTCGCCATGGAGGCGTATCAGGACATCGCGTCGGCACCGATGGAATGGCGCACGAACGACGCCTGCTCCGTGCTGGCGATCTGGACGAAGCGATGACATCATGGGAGCGTACGGCACTCTCATTCGTCGAAAGACTTTCAGCGAGGAACCTTTCCGTGTCCATCAAGATCCTGATCGCCTGCGGGCTGATCGCTGGCGCCACCGCGTGCGCCGCCAAGGCGCCTGTCTCCGGCTCTCGGGACGAGTCGAGGGCGACCGCCACTCGTAACCGTGACCTCATCAGCCAGGAGGAGCTGTCGGCGGACCCCTCGATGCGCGCCGAGTCGGTGCTGGACGTGGTCCGGGCGCTTCGGCCACACTTCCTCAACGATCACGGTACCAGCAGTCTGGCCGCAGGCGGGATGTCGGATCCGGAGGCGGGAAAGGTTCACGTATCGATCGACAACGGCCGGATCGTCGGATTGGCGGAGCTGCGCAGCATGCATGCGAACGAGGTGCTCGAAATCCGCTACCTGAATTCCGGCCAGGCGATGCAGAAGTTCGGCTCGACGGCGCGACAGGGTCCGGTGATTCTCGTGACGACGATGGTGAAGTGACGTCGGTGCGGCGACGAAGGCGGGGGGCGCCCCCCCCCCGGGCCCCCCCCGGGGGACCCCAGGAACAGGGCGCGCGCGGCGTGTGGCCC